>NZ_RZRK01000324.1:0-6484 GCF_003997835.1 Mesorhizobium sp. M7A.F.Ca.CA.004.12.1.1 | reverse complement strand
CGATAGCCGAGGCTTCGGTGGCAATGCGCGCGGCCTCCACGCGCAGACGCTCGAGAATCTCATGCGGGTCGTCGGCCGCGACATTGCGGATCTCGAAGTCGACCTGGCAGAGGTTCGGCACGATGTTCAGCGCCACGCCGGCGTTGATCTTGCCGACATGGACGGTTGTGTAGGCAATGTCGTAGTCGCCGTCGCGGGCGCCATCGCGCACCAGCCGGTCCTGTTCGCGGCGCAAGGCGGCGACGAAATCGCAGCCGAGATGGATGGCGTTGAGCGCCAGCGGGGCCATCGCCGAATGGCCCTCGCGTCCCTTGCAAAGCGCGCGTGCGGCAAGCTTGCCCTTGTGGCCCGTCGCCACCTGCATATCGGTCGGCTCGCCGACAATGCATAGCAACGGCCGCTGCGGGGCTGCTTGCAGCATGTCGATCAGGCTTCGCACACCAATGCAGCCGATCTCCTCGTCGTAGGAGAGCGCCAAATGCAGCGGCGTGCGCAGCGTCATTTTCGAGGCTTTAAGGCACGCCGCGAGCGCGCAGGCCACAAAACCCTTCATGTCGGCTGTGCCACGTCCGTAAAGCTTGCCGTCTCGGCTCGTCATCTCGAAGGGCGGCAGCGTCCAGGCCTGGCCGTCGACGGGGACGACGTCGGTGTGGCCGGACAGCATGATGCCGGAAGCGTCGGCCGGTCCGATGGTGGCAAACAAATTGGCCTTGTGGCCGTCCTCGCTGTGGATGATCCGGCTGTCAATGCCATGCGCGTCCAGCAGCTCCGCCACGTAGCCGACGAGGGCGAGGTTCGAATCGCGGCTCACCGTCGGGAACGCGATCAGTTTTTCAAGGATCTGGATGCTGTCCATGCGTCTTGTGTCTCATTGGGCGTGCGCGCTATCTAACATCGCGCGGCGGCGGCCTTGAAGTCGCATTTGGCTCAGCCGGGATTCATCGGATGCTAATCCAGGCAGTGCTGCCGATTAGGCGCGTCCTAACCGGCACAGAAGAAATCTGTTGTTTCCCGGCGCTTGCCGCAATTTATGAATGGTCTCACGGCATCAACCCACTGGGCTGGCCGGCTTGCGCCACGGCTCGAAACCATGATCGGGCATGCTGCAAGGCGACGCTGGCAGGAAGGCACGTTCCATGCGCGATCCGCGCTACGACATTCTGTTCGAGCCCGTAAAGATCGGTCCGGTGACCGCCAAGAACCGCTTCTATCAGGTTCCGCATTGCAATGGCGGCGGCTATCGCGATCCTTCGGCCGCGGCCGAGATGCGCCGCATCAAGTCGGAAGGCGGCTGGGGCGTCATCTTCACCGAGCAGACCGAGATGCACCACACATCGGAGATCACGCCCTTCATCGAGCTCAGGCTGTGGGACGACGCCGATATCCCGGCGCTGGCGAAGATGGCAGAGGCCATGCACCAGCATGGCGCGCTGGCCGGCATCCAGTTGGCCTATTCGGGCATCAACGGTCCCAACCTCTACACCAAGGAGGTACCGCGCGGACCGTCGGCCCTGCCGATCCGAACCTTCACCAACGATCCGGTGCAGGCGCGCGCCATGGACAAGCAGGATATTCGCGACCTGCGCCGCTGGCACCGCAATGCATTCAAGCGTGCCAGGCTTGCGGGCTTCGACCTGGTCTGCCTCTACGGCGCGCATGGCTTCGGCATCATCCAGCACTTCCTGTCCACCGCCACGAACCAGCGCAGCGACGAATATGGCGGCTCGCTGGAAAACCGCTCGCGGCTGATGCGTGAGCTGATCGAAGAGGGCAGGAACGCCATCGGCGACACGTGCGGCCTAACGCTGCGGCTGTCGCTGGACGAGATGATCGGCGAGCTTGGCTTCGGCAACTCCGAAGTGCGCGACATGATCGAGATGCATGCCGACCTGCCAGACCTCTGGGACCTGGCGCATGGCGCCTGGGAGGACTGTTCGGGGCCGTCGCGGTTCAAGGAGGAGGGCGCGCAGGAGAGCCTGGTGTCCGGCATCAAGATGCTGACCTCGAAGCCGGTCGTCGGCGTCGGTCGCTTCACCTCGCCGGATGTGATGGTGAAGATGATCAAGTCCGGCACGCTGGACTTCATTGGCTGCGCGCGGCCGTCGATTGCCGATCCCTTCCTGCCGAAGAAGGTGGAGGAGGGGCGGATCGAGGACATTCGCGAATGCATCGGCTGCAACATCTGCATCACCGGCGACATGACCATGTCGATCTCTCGTTGCACGCAGAACCCGACCTTCATGGAGGAGTGGCGCAAGGGCTGGCATCCCGAACGGATGCAGGCCAAGGGCGACAGCGACAGCGTGCTGATCGTCGGCGCCGGCCCGGCCGGGCTGGAAGCGGCGCGTGCACTCGGCCTGCGCGGCTACCAGGTGGCCATCGCCGAAGCGGGAACCGAACTCGGCGGCCGCGTGGCGCGCGAGTGCCGCTTGCCCGGTCTCTCGGCATGGGGGCGTGTGCGCGACTATCGCCAGTACCAGATCAGCCAGATGTCCAATGTCGACGTCTATTTCGAAAGCCGGCTGTCGGCCGAGGAAATCCTCGCCTTCGGCTTCCAGAACATTGCCGTCGCCACCGGCTCGACATGGCGCCGCGATGGCGTGGCGCGCGCGCATGTCGTGCCGATGCCGGTGGACCCGGCCATGCCGGTCTACACGCCGGACGATTTGATGGGCGGCAATATACCGACCGGCACTGTCGTGCTGTTCGACGACGATCACTATTACATGGGCGGTGTCCTGGCCGAGCTGATGGCGCGGCAGGGTGCGAAGGTGACGCTGGTGACGCCGTCGGCCTATGTGTCCGACTGGACCCGCAACACGCTGGAGCAGGGCGCCATCCATCGCCGGCTGGCCGAACTCGGCGTCGAGATCGTGCTGAATCGGACTGTGACCCGCATCGTGGCGGGTGGGGTTGCCACTGCGTGCGCCTATACGGGCAGCCAACGCGACTTCGCCGCGGACGCCGTCGTGCTCGTGACGTCGCGCCAACAGGACGATGGCGTCTGGTGCGAACTGAAGGCGCGGCGAGATCAATGGGCCGATAGCGGCATCCGCTCGATCAAAATCATCGGCGATGCCGGGGCGCCGGGTCCGATCGCCTGGGCAACCTACGCCGGCCACCGTTTCGCCCGCGAGCTGGACGAAGCCGATATCGGCGACGCACTGCCCTTCCGCCGCGAGGTCACGGCGTTGGCGGCGGATTAGACGCCGGCGGCCCGGTCAGCGAATATCGGGTTGTTCAACCATACTGCATTGCACAATTCCTTCGCTTGGTCACAATGCAGGCATGGTTCGAACCGCACTCGCCGTCCTGGTGATCGATGAAAACCGCATCCGCGCCGCGATCATCGAGGCGGGATTGCGCGAGGCCGGCCATGAGCGAGTCACCGTCATCCATGACGTGACCGGCATTGCGCGGCGGATCGCCGAGATCGAGCCCGATGTCATCGTCATCGATCTCGAGAATCCGAACCGCGACATGCTGGAAAACATGTTCCAGCTGTCGCGCGCCGTGAAACGGCCGATCGCCATGTTCGTCGACCGCTCCGATCAGGCCTCGATCGAGGCGGCGGTCGATGCCGGCGTTTCGGCCTATGTCGTCGACGGTCTGCGGCAAGAGCGCGTCAAGCCGATCCTCGACATGGCGGTAAGCCGCTTCAACGCTTTTTCGCGCATGGCGCGCGAACTGGAAGAGGTTCGCGGCGAGCTAGAGAGCCGTAAGGTGATCGATCGTGCCAAGGGCATATTGATGAAGTCGCGCGGCCTCTCCGAAGAGGCGGCCTACACGCTGCTGCGCAAGACGGCGATGAACCAGAACCGCAAGATCGGCGACATCGCCCAGAGCCTGGTGACTGCCGCCGGGCTGCTGGGGCCGCCGGAGGACGAATGAGCATGACTGCTGCGCACCAGATCACCGCCGGTTTCATGCCGCTTTTCGACAGCGCCGTGCTGGTCGCGGCCGGGGAGCTTGGCTTTGCCGCACGAGAAGGCATCGACCTCACCCTACACCGCGAGACGTCCTGGGCCAACATCCGCGACCGCATCGCCATCGGTCACTTTCATCTCGCGCATATGCTGGGACCGATGCCGCTCGCCTGCAATCTCGGGCTGACGCCACTCGCTTCGGAAACCATCGTGCCGTTCTCGCTCGGGCTCGGCGGCAATTGCGTCACCGTCTCCAACACCGTCTGGGCCGGAATGGTGGCGCAGGGCGCCGAAGCCGATCTTGATCCGGCGCGCGCCGGTGCGGCGTTGCGCGCGCTCATTCGCGAGCGCGCTGCGGCCGGTGGCGACCCGCTGCGCTTCGCCGTGGTGCATCCGCATTCCGGGCACAATTACGAATTGCGCTATTGGCTCGCCGCCTGCGGCATCGATCCGGCGCGCGAAATCGAGATCGTCATCGTGCCGCCGCCCTTCATGGCGGATGCGCTGGCCACCGGCCGCATCGACGGGTACTGCGCAGGCGAACCCTGGAACAGTGCTGCGGTTGCCGCCGGCACCGGGCATATCGTCACCGTCAAGGCGCGGATATGGCGTAACAGCCCGGAGAAGGTAATCGGCGTACGCAAGGCGTGGGCAGACGAAAACCCCGAGGCACTGGCGGCGCTGCTGCGTGCGCTGCATCACTCGGCGCGCTGGTGCCAGGATCCGGCCAACCGTGGCGAATTGGCAGCTGTGATGGCGCAGGCCGGCTTTCTCGGTCTGCCGCCGGCCGTGCAGATGCCGATCCTGACCGGTCATCTCCGACTGGGCGGCGGCGCGGAGCGGACCATCGACGACTTCTTCCTCCCGTTCGACAAGGCAGCGAACTTTCCATGGAAGAGCCATGCGCTGTGGTTCTACACGCAGATGGTGCGCTGGGGGCACGTGGCGCACACGCCGGAAAACCTTGCCATCGCCCGCAACTGCTACCGGCCCGACCTCTACCGTTCGGCTCTGAAGCCGCTTGGTGTGGCGCTTCCCGGCGCCAATTCGAAAGTCGAGGGTGCGCTCCAAGTTGCCACCGCGGTCGGCGCGACAGGCGCCGGCCTTGTGCTCGGTCCGGACGGTTTCTTCGACGGCCAGATCTTCGATCCGGACGAGGTCGACGCCTACATTACCGGCCAGAAATCGGCTCGCGCGGAAGCCTGATCATTTCCGCGTCATTCTTGTGCATTGCACAAAAATTGTGCGCGCGATTGCCCGAATGAACAATCTTTGGCCTTCCGGCCATACGACCCGGTGCGTCCGCGATCGGCGCGGGTTGCTGATTTAATTGATCTTTTTCACCTCTCTCAAAACTGGCACGGTTCCTGCTTTGAAATAGACAGGCCCTTCGCGGGTCACGGAACAGGCGTCCAATGACGGGCGCCACAGGCAAAGCTGCCGCTCAGGTTAATGCGCGCTCCCGGTCACCCGGACGCGAAGACCTGGCTGGCGGCTTTTTTGTTTTGATCAACACGCAATCGACGACGCGGATCCCAAGCCGCGCCCAACCGGAGACGACGATGACGAAACGGATCAGGACTGGAACGACCCTCAAGGACATGACGCGCCGCGATTTTCTCGTCAGCAGCGCGATGACGGCCGGCCTGTTCGTGGCGGCCCGCAAGCTCTTCCCTTCCGGCGCCTATGCTGCGACCGCCACTCCGGAGGTCACCGGCGCCAAGCTCGGCTTCATTGCCCTCACCGATGCGGCACCGCTGATGATCGCCAAGGAGAAGGGGCTGTTCGCCAAGTTCGGCATGCCCGATGTCGAGGTGCTCAAGCAGGCCTCCTGGGGTGCGACACGCGACAATCTGATGCTCGGCGGCGCGGCCAACGGCATCGACGGCGCCCATATCCTGACGCCGCTGCCTTACCTCATGCACACGGGCAAGGTGACGCAGAACAACCAGCCGATGCCGATGGCGATCGTGGCGCGGCTCAACTACGACTGCCAAGGCATTTCGGTCGCCCAGGAATATGCCGGCACCGGTGTCGGTCTCGACGCCTCGAAGCTGAAAGATGCTTTTGCCGCCAAGAAGGCGGCCGGTAAGGAAATCAAGGCCGCCATGACCTTCCCGGGCGGCACGCATGATTTGTGGCTGCGCTACTGGCTGGCGGCCGGTGGCATCGATCCCGACAAGGACGTCTCGACCATCGTCGTGCCGCCGCCGCAGATGGTGGCCAACATGAAGGTCGGCAACATGGACGTGTTCTGCGTCGGCGAACCGTGGAACGAGCAGCTCGTCCATCAGGGCGTCGGCTTCACCGCCGCCACGACGGGCGAATTGTGGAAGGGCCATCCGGAAAAGGCGCTCGGCCTGCGTGCCGAATTCATCGAGAAATACCCGAACGCCACCAAGGCGATCCTGATGGCCGTCATGGAAGCCCAGCAATGGTGCGAGGCCGCTGAGAACAAGGACGAGATGGCCGCCATCATCGGCAAGCGGCAATGGATGAACGTGCCCGTCGCCGACATCATCGGCCGCCTCAAGGGCGACATCAACTACGGCAATGGC
>NZ_RZRK01000323.1:0-6485 GCF_003997835.1 Mesorhizobium sp. M7A.F.Ca.CA.004.12.1.1 | reverse complement strand
CCAGCCCGTCACGCTCGAGGCGATTGAAAGCCTCGCGCACCGGGGTTCGGCTGACCGTCAGCTTCGCCGCGATGTCGTTTTCGGTGACGCGGGAGCCCGGCGGGATCTGGCCGGTCACGATCATCGCCTTCAGCGCGGAGTAGACCGAGTCGCGCAGCGTATTTTTGGTTTCCTTGGCCAAGCTTCCCTTCCCACTTCTCCGGCCTTTCAGCCGGAACACGCATAGCTGTAGCCGCAGTCGGCGCAATTTGCCACGCCTCCGGTGAAGCCGTCCCTCACCAACCTGGTCCGGCACGAAGCGTACATTTCGAGCGCGCCGGCGGTGTTGACAACATCGATCGCTAGGCTACACTCAAAATTGTATACAAAATAGCATGCCAAATCAAAAACAATGGGAACACCGGTTGGAGAGCCGAAAAATGAACAGAACCAGAAACGTTAGCATCGTTGCGATGGCGGGCCTCATGGCTTCGTTCGCAGCCCCCGCCATGGCGGGCGACACCATCACCGTCGCCTCATGGGGCGGCACCTACCAGGAGGCGCAGACCAAGGCGTTTTTCAAGCCGACCGCCGACGCGCTCGGCATCACCATCAAGGAAGACACCACCAACGGCCTCGACGACGTCCGGCTGCAGGTGACCGGCAATGCGGTGAAGTGGGACATCACCGAACTTGGCGCCGACGAATGTGCGCGCGGCTCGAAGGAAGGGCTGTTCGAAAAGCTCGACTACGGCATCATCGACAAGAGCGGCATCAACCCGAAGCTTGTCCACGACGACTGGGTCGGCATTTCCTACACCTCGGTCGTGCTGATCTACCGGACCGACGTATTCGGCGACAAAGGCCCGAAGACCTGGGCCGATTTCTGGAACGTGGAAAAGTTTCCGGGACGGCGCGCGCTGAGCGGCAGCCAGGCGACGGAAACGCTGAGCGTTGCCGCACTGGCCGAGGGCATTCCGATCGACAAGGTCTATCCGGTCGATATCGACGGCGCGTTGAAGTCCGTCGACAAGATCCGCGGCAATGTCGACGCCTGGTGGACCTCCGGCGCCCAGGCCATGCAGCTGGTTAAGGACGGCGAAGTCGACATGGCGAGCATCTGGAACGGCCGCGCCGGCACCTTGAAAAAGGAAGGCGCGCCGATCAGCTTTTCCTTCGATCAGGGCGTGCTGACCGCCGACTGCATGGTCATCCCGAAGGGCGCCAAGAACAAGGAGGCGGCCATGAAGGCGCTGGCGATGTTCGTCAGCCCGCAATTGCAGGCCAATCTGCCGCTCTATGTCGACAATGGCCCGGTCAACGAGAAGGCTTTCGAGACTGGCAAGATCCCGCAGGACAGGATCAAGGACATCAATTCGGCGCCCGAAAACGTCAAGAAGCAGGTGTTGCAGGATGCAGAATTCTGGCGCGACAACCTGGTCGAGGCGACGGAAAAGTTCAACAATCTGATCCAGCAATAGGCTGCGGCCGCAATCCAAACCACGGCAGGGCGACGCCTCGCCCTGCTTTCGCCGCCTCAGCCCCTGGGAGAGAAAAATCTTGTCCATTGCGCCATCCGCGTTGCCGATCGGCATGCGCGGGATCGAGAAACGATTTGGCAGCGTGCCTGTGCTGCGCGACCTCAACCTCGATGTCGAGGCTGGTGAATTCCTGACGCTGCTGGGGCCTTCCGGTTCCGGCAAGACGACGCTGCTGATGATCCTGGCCGGTTTCGTGCGGGCCAATGCCGGCTCGATCAGGGTCGGCGGCGACGAGATCATCACCACGCCGCCGCACAAGCGCAACATCGGCATGGTGTTCCAGAACTACGCGCTGTTTCCGCATATGAACGTCTTTCACAACATCGCCTTTCCGCTGAAGCAACGCGGCGTCGCCGCCGCCGAGACGGCCGAGCGTGTCGAGAAGGCACTCGATCTGGTGAAATTGCAGGGACTGGGCGAGCGCCGGGTCGACCAGCTCTCCGGCGGCCAACGCCAGCGCGTGGCGCTGGCGCGCGCCATCGTCTTCGAGCCGCGCATCGTGCTTATGGACGAACCCTTGTCGGCGCTCGACAAGGGCCTGCGCGAGCACATGCAGATCGAGCTACGCGCCCTGCATCGGCGGCTCGGCATGACCACCGTCTATGTCACGCACGACCAGCGCGAAGCCATCACCATGTCGGACCGCATTGCTGTCATGAACGGCGGACGCATCGAACAGCTCGACAAGCCCGAAAGCCTCTACGCCAGGCCGCAAACGCAATTTGTAGCAGGCTTCATCGGCGAATCGAATTTCATTCCGGTCGAGTGCCGCAACGGCTCCGTCTGGTACGAGGACCGAAGAATCCATACGGCGGCGGCGACGCCGGCGGCAGGCCAGTACCTGATGGTGGTGCGGCCGGAAAAGCTGCGGCTCTTGGCAACCGCCGAACCGACAAGCGGCGTCAACGTGCTCAACGCGACGCTCAGTGACATCATCTATCAGGGCGACAGCTTCGTCTGCTATGCCGTGCTGCGCGACGGCCGGCAGCTGACTTTGCGCGACTATTGCCGCAGCGATGTGCTGGCGAAAATGCCGGCTCCCGGCCAGCCGGTCAGCTTCGGTCTCGATGCGCACGACACGATCCTGGTGGCGGCAGACTGATGAGCGCGCAGACCGCCCTCATGCAGGAGACCGGCAGCCCAGCAGGCCGGGAGCTCAACACGCAGGCACTTCGCGCCGACGCCCGGCGTGAATCACTACGGCTGCTGGCGCTGCTGTCGCCGAGCCTGTTGCTGGTCTTCGCCATCATCATCGTGCCCATCGGCTGGCTGTTCTGGCTGTCGTTGTTCGACGAAGCGGGCGGCTTCAGCGCCGCCAATTATGCGCGATTCTTCGAGCAGGCCTCCTACATCAAGACCTTTGTCACCACCTTCAAGGTCGCCTTCATCGTCACCGGCGCCTGCGTGCTGCTTGGCTATCCCCTGGCCTACATGCTGTCGCAACTGCCGCGCCGGGCGGCGTCGATCTGCCTGATCTTCGTCATCCTGCCGTTCTGGACATCGGTCCTGGTGCGCACCTATGCCTGGCTGGTGATCCTGCAGCGCAAGGGCCTGATCAACAGCTGGCTGATCGACCTCGGTGTCATCAGCCAGCCGCTATCGCTCGCCAACAATTTTTCGGGCGTCGTCATCGGCATGACGCATATCCTGCTGCCGTTCCTGGTGCTGCCGCTTTACGCCTCGATGAAGACAATCGACACCGACTGCCTGCGCGCCGGCATGAACCTCGGCGCCGGCCCGGCCGCCACCTTCCGGCAGATCTTCTTTCCGCTGTCGCTGCCCGGCCTCGCCTCGGGCGTGGTCATCGTCTTCGTGCTCTGCCTGGGCTTCTTCGTCACGCCTGCGCTGATGGGCGGCGGCAAGGTCATCATGTGGGCGATGCGCATGGAACAGACCACCAGCCTCTATTCCAACTGGGGCGCGGGTGCAGCACTCGGCGTGGTGCTGCTGGTGGTCACGCTGGCGCTTCTCGGCCTGTTCCAGTGGCTGCTCGGCGCGCGCGCCACAGGTGTGTGGAGTTCGCGATGAGCGAGGATTTTGGCCTGCCTATCTCGCACCGGCAACGGCTGTGGCTCTATTGCCTCGGCGGCCTCGTGCTTCTGTTCCTGATCGCGCCGTCGATCATCATCGTCATCATGTCGTTTTCGGACTCGACGCTGCTGCAATTCCCGCCGCAGCAATGGTCGCTGCGCTGGTACCAGACCTATTTCGGGTCGCTGGAATGGCGCGACGCGACGATCGTCTCGGCCAAGGTGGCTGTCATGACGGTGCTGGTGGCGACACCGCTCGGGACCGCGGCCGCCTATGCCATCAACCGGGGCACGCTGCGCTTCAATGGCACCATCAACGCGCTGCTGACGGCGTCGCTGATCGTCCCGGTGATTCTGATCGGCATCGGCACCTTCTTCCTCTATGCGCGCATCGGGCTCAACAACACGCTGACCGGCCTGGTCATCGCGCACACGGTGCAGGCGCTGCCGCTGGTGGTGCTGACCGTGCTTTCCGGGCTGCGCTCCTACGACATGAACCAGGAGCGGGTGGCGCGCAGCCTCGGCGCCGGCCGCGTCGCCGCCTTCTGGCAGGTGACGATGCCACAGATCCGCTTCTCGATCGTCTCGGGCGCGCTGTTTGCCTTCATCACCTCCTTCGACGAAGTGGTGGTTTCGCTGTTCATATCGGGCGGCGAGACCACGACATTGACGCGCCGCATGTTCAATGCGCTACGCGATCAGATCGACCCGACGATCGCCGCCATCTCGACCTGCCTGATCGTGCTCTCGGTCGTGCTGTTGTCGGTTGCGCAGATTTTCGGCCGGCGGCATTGATTTCACCAGACGAATTCGCAGAAGTGACCATGGGATATCCAGACAGAATGCGTGATTTCCAGTTTCCCGGCCGCTCGCCGGTTCGTGCCACCGAGGCGGTTGCCGCGACCTCGCATCCGCTTGCAACCCTTGCGGCCATCGACATGCTGCGCTCCGGCGGCAATGCCATGGATGCCGCGGTCTGCGCCGCCGCCGTGCAGGGCGTGGTCGAGCCGCAATCGACAGGCATCGGCGGCGACTGCTTCGTGCTCTATTCTCCCGGGGGACAAGGCAATGTGCTGGCCTTCAACGGGTCCGGCCGCGCGCCTGCCAGGGCGACAGTCGACTGGTACCGCGAAAAAGGCTTCGACCGCATCCCGTTGCAGGGGCCGCATGCGGTCACCGTGCCGGGTGCCGTCGATGCCTGGAGCCGCCTGCTCGAAGACCATGGCCGCAAGGGCCTTGCCGAGGCGCTGGCGCCGGCCATCCACTATGCCGAGAACGGCTATGTCGTGCACGACCGCGTCGCCTTCGACTGGGCCGAACCGGAAACCGATCTGTCGGCCGACGAGCACGCCACGCGCATCTTCCTGCCCGGCGGCAAGGCGCCGAGGGCTGGCGACGTCCACCGGCAGCCGGAACTGGCGGAGACCTTGCGCATCATCGCCAAACATGGCCGGTCCGGTTTCTACGAAGGCGCTGTCGCCGACGATATGGTGAGTCGGCTCAATGCATTGGGCGGACTTCATACGGCCGAGGATTTCGCTGCGACCAGAGGCGACTATGTGGCGCCGGTCAGCACCTCCTATGGCGGCCATGACATCCACCAGATGCCGCCGAACAATCAGGGGCTGACGGCGCTTTTGATGCTCAATTTGCTGTCGGGCTTCGAGCTTGGCGGGCTGGATCCCAATGGCGCCGAGCGCCTGCATCTGGAGATCGAGGCCGGGCGCCTGGCCTATCGCGACCGCGACCGTTATGTCGGTGATCAGGACCATGTCCCGGTGCCGGTCAGAGAGCTGCTGTCCGGCGCCTATGCCGACCGGCTGCGCGCCGAGATCGACCGCGACCGCGCCATGACGCATCTGCCGCGCGTGGACCTGCCCGGCAGCGACACGGTCTACATCTCCATCGTCGACCGCGATCGCAACGCGGTCTCCTTCATCAACTCGACCTATTATTCGTTCGGCAGCGGTGTCGTCGGCCCCAAGTCCGGTGTCGTGCTGCAGAACCGCGGCTCCAGCTTTCGCCTCGATCCAGCGCATCCGAACGCGATCGCACCGGGCAAGCGGCCGATGCACACGATCATGCCGGGCATGGCGACGAAGAACGGCCGCGTGGTGATGCCGTTCGGGGTCATGGGCGGCGGCTATCAGCCGTTCGGCCATGTCCATCTGCTGACCAACATGATCGACTTCGGCATGGACCCGCAGCAGGCGCTGGATGCGCCGAGGGTGTTTTACAATGACGACACCGTGGAGGCCGAGCGTGGCGTTCCCACTGATGCAATCGAAGGCCTGCGCGGGCGCGGCCACCGCATAGCCGAACCGCATCATCCGCTTGGCGGCGGGCAGGTGGTGCTGATCGATTGGGAGAAGGGGACGCTGACCGGCGCTTCCGATCCGCGCAAGGATGGTTTGGCGCTTGGCTACTGAGGCGATCCGTTGTCCAATGGCGTATCCATATCGAGGCAAGCCCGTCAGCGGGGCTTCCACCAATAGTCGTTCGAAATCCAGCCGGTGATCATGACCCAAACCGAAACCCACGCAGACCTCTCCCGCCGTCTCGCCGCCGGCGCCGACGATGCGCCCGCCATCCTGGCACCCGACAGGGCGACGCTCAGCCATGGCGAATTGCGCAGCCTGATCGCCGATACGGCAAAACAGCTGCATGCGCGCGGCATCGGCCGCGGCGACAGGGTGGCGATCGTGCTGCCGAACGGGCCCGAGATGGCCACCGCCTTCGTCGCCGTGGCGGCCGCCGCCTCGACGGCACCGCTCAACCCCGCCTACCGGGCCGACGAGCTCGATTTCTACCTCACCGACATCGGCGCCAAGGCAATCCTTGTCGCGGAGGGCGAGACCGGACCGGCGGTGACGGTGGCCGAACGCCTTGGCATCGGCGTGCTGCGGCTTGTCGTGCAGCCCGCCCCACCCCCCGG
>NZ_RZRK01000322.1:0-6488 GCF_003997835.1 Mesorhizobium sp. M7A.F.Ca.CA.004.12.1.1 | reverse complement strand
AGCCCTGTGAGCGAAACCCAAGGGCAGTTCGCCTCACAACTTTGGTACCGGAACCAGTCCAATATCTGTCTCTCGCGAACGTTGCCTGACCCTGATCTCAATTCGCCTCCTCGCCTTGACGTCGCCGGCCTGTGCGCCGTCGGTGAGCCGGTCGCCAGGCAATATCAACTGGCCGCCGGACATTGGCAGGATGGTGAAGCCTTTCAGTTCCGGCATATCGCGCAGGATGCCTGTGACGGAGATCGCTCGCGCTAATCCAAGCCCGGCATTGTCGGCAGGATGGAGTGTGCCAATGTCCATCTTGCGCGCCAGTACGGGCTGAAGGCCTCTGTCCATATTCGATGAGTCACCGGACATCGCCTGCTCGTCCGTGTGGCCAATCACCTCAATGACGTCCACACCATAGGAAGTTGCAATTCCAGCAATGGTCTTCGACATCTGCCGCAACTTCGTTTTGAAGCCACCGGAAAGCTCCGCACTTCCAGTATCGAAATTATAGCCATCGAGCTCGCTAAGACTGATGATCGGTGGCCAATCGTGTGGCTTGTCAGCAGAGGCCTCGTTCCTTGCCTTCTTCAGTGCGTCAGCAAGATCCTTGGACGTCTTGCCCGTGCCAACGTAGCCGAGCTCGCGCAGAACCTTCATCTTCTCGATCATGGCTTTGGCCTGATCAACGTCGACGTCGTTGTCAGAGAGGACTTTGGCGGCCGGCGCGCTTTTCACCGCTTCCTCAAGGGTCAGTCCCACTTTTTTGATTGCCTCTGCGGCCTCTTTGGCCCGGACCAATTCACGCCATTCTTGATCTGGTACATTGCGTCGACTTGCAGGCTTGACCATGGCATTCAGCTGAGCCAGCAACCGCTTGTTTTCCTCGTCAAGCTTGCGAGCGTTCTCATTGAGGGACTGCGCAATCTTCTGCGCTGCCGCAGCCTCTTTCTTTGTCTTGGCGATGAGCGCGCCTGCAGCAAGCAAAAGGCAGAAAACGAGAAGCAGCATCGTCTCAGCCATCGTCAGGCCGAGTATCAGGCCGCGGCCATAGCCCTTGCGCTCAAACGTAATGGCTGTTCCGCTAACCTCACTCACCTGCCCCACCAACTTGCTCTCTTTGGCGGTTCACCCTTCTCCACCTCCGCCGGACTGCTTAACGATCGGAAGGTGTCGCCCTCCGTGTCATCCGAAACCTTGATTGGCGTCTCCACAGGGGAGGCAACAGTGGAAGGTGCCGCCACTCGCTCGACATCGTTCGCTATCGCATTGCTCAGAGGCTGGGGCGTGCGCACGGCCGGGAGGCTATGTTGTGTAAGGGTTGCGACGAGGCCGCGTGTTTCATTGCTGTGTTTCTGCATCACAGCCATGAACTCCTCAGTCAAACGCTGCTGCGCTTGGACAGTTTCTGCGGTCTTTTCTGCGGCCGCTGCCGCTCTCTCCACTCCAGTCGCCACCTTGATCACTGCGTCGGCAAGACCGGTCATCCGCGTTTGCTGCTCTTGCGAGGCTGTTTCGGTTTTTATCGCATATTGTGCGACAGCATTACCCAGGAGCTTGACCATCGGCGCCAGATCGTTCTTCAGCACCTCATCAGGAACAACCACCTTTTCCAGCTTGGCAGCCATATTGTCGGCTTGATTACCGAGCTTTCCAACAGAGTTGGACATCGAGCTGTTGGCTTTATCCAGCAAATCCGCTGCAGCTCCAACGCGGTTCGCTATCGAAGCAAACTGGGTTTCGACTTGCCCGAAATTGTGCTGCAACGCGTCACTGAGCTTGGCAGACGCCTCTTGGACAGGCTTGATCGATTCCATGGCAATATTGTCCAGGGCAGATCGAATGTGCTCCCCATTGCGTGCCGCTTGCTCGGCAATCTCTGCAAAGCCCTCTTCGAGCATTTGATGGCTGACACGACGAAAGTCGGCGAACTCCCTGGTTACGCTTTCCATCTCGGCTCTTACACGCCGTGTCATGTCGGCAAGTTCGTGCCTCGCCGTTCGCTCAATGTCCGCGGGATCGCGCCGCATCTGATTGTAGAAAACCCTCAGAGCAATACCGGTGATCGTCGACGTGATCGCGATGCCAAAATTTTGGACGATCGTGTCGGTTGAGCCTTCCGTTCCAAACTGAAACAGCGAGACCCCAAGGCTCGTCAGGGTGAACAGGAAGCCCATATAGTAGAGGTTATCGCCGGTCTGCT
The DNA here is from genome assembly GCF_003997835.1 of Mesorhizobium sp. M7A.F.Ca.CA.004.12.1.1. Classification (NCBI taxonomy): domain Bacteria; kingdom Pseudomonadati; phylum Pseudomonadota; class Alphaproteobacteria; order Hyphomicrobiales; family Phyllobacteriaceae; genus Mesorhizobium; species Mesorhizobium sp. M7A.F.Ca.CA.004.12.1.1. The sequence goes on along the minus strand of NZ_RZRK01000322.1, from coordinate 4,300 downwards.
CGTCGTGCAGTTGTAGCTTTCCAGCAAAGATCGAAACCCCGAGATAGAAAAACATCAGGCAGGCCGGTGCTACCGCCGCGACGATCGGATTTACGCCTGAGAGTTTTGCAATGGCGATGAATACACACCCGCCGAGTGTCAATGCCGCGAAAACCACGACCGGCAGACGTGGATGATCCAGCAAAGGTTTGTCGTGCGCTCTCGCCATCAGTTTAACCCATCCAAGCCAACCAGCTTTTCGAACTCGCCGTGATGGTTCTGGACCCAATGTGTCCAGAACTCCGCGTGATCCAGGGTCTGAAATGGCTTCTTTGCCCGATCGATATAAAGAATTGTGATGCCCACCCCATCCAGCGACGTCCCATATGTGCGGTCGGCGGCGCTGTTGAGGTATTTTTGGTAATCCAGTCCCGATCGGTACTGCGAGTAAATCGTCGTATGCTCGATCATGTCAGAGGCGACCACCAATCGCTTGGGACTGCCCTGTTTGGCCAAGCTGCTATCGAAGAGCGACAGCTTGATTTTCTGAATTCCAGCCATGATCGGAGATTGGCTCGCGGAAGCCGCATTCGGGATTTCATCGGGAAGTTTGTTCAAAGGATCGCCGAAGGCGTTTTCCCACTTCTTTTGACGCCGCGCAGGATTGTTGGTCCAACTATCGACGGTCGACCCATCACCGGGATTGCATCCATCGAACATCACCGTCAGCTCACCAGGCGCCGAGCTCAGGGTATAAATCCTCACATACCCACCCGGCTCGACCTGCCCAATGGTCTTTCGGAACTCGTTCTTGAGATCAGCCATCGTCGTTGCCGAAATTGGATCAGTGGCGTCGATGAGGACGGCGGTCAGGCTGGAGGGTCCGTCCAATGGGCAATTCGTGTTGGCGTCGATATGGCCATTGCCAGACCTGGTCCACATCCAGCCGAAGCCGGCCAACATCGCAACGGATAGCACACCAAGGGCAATGGCCGCGGCAATGGTACCCGCATTGCCTTTCTTGCGTCTGCGGGTTCGCCTAGACATTCACGCTGTCCGGGTGAAGCTTATCAAGATCTCGGTACTGCTCAATTCCCCGTTCGCATTCCTGACCAATCAGACGAACCTGCTCGTTGAGTTCCTCCTGCGCCTGGCGAATTGATGCGCCAACATCTCCCTCATTCCACTCCCGCTCGCCGGTGACGTATGGCTTGATGCGATCAAGTTTGTAGGGCGTTCCGAAATGCTTGGGCGCCGGCTCGGTCCTCGCCTGGATGTTGGCTTCCCGATACATCGACAAAAGCTGATTGCAGGCTCGCTCCAATTGGTCTTGATGCTGCGCAAAAAGAGCCAGAAGCCTCGATCGATGATCGACAATCGCGCGGTGCTCGCGCCGGCGACTACCAAGCTGCTTGACGATTTCCTCCACTTTTTCGTTGTGGTCGTCGCGGACATCCTGCAGCTCTTCGATCAGTTCCTTCTTTCGATCGATGTAGTCATCGCGCCGTCGAACGAGCCGATTTTCAACGCCAGTGTAGCCTGGGTAAGGGTCGAGCACGAACCAGCCGTCGATAAAAGCGAAAAGCGAAAACATCAGGCCGATCGCAAACAGCAACCAGGACTTGATGTCCGTGAGACCCGCTGGATTGGCGAGCATATTACGGATGACCTCAGCGCCGGCGCCGTCAGCGAGCGAGCCGCTGACCTCACGGTAGTGCGCTAGCGCCAAGTTTATCGAAATCGCCAAGCCGATATAGAAAAGGATTGAAATGATCCCAACGAATTTTACGAAAAACGACCGATGGGTGACGAGACGAGCGCAGAAAACCGCCAGGAGCAAAGCCGCCCCGATGTTGATGAAAGAGAATGCCGCAGCCTCAAGGATGCCACCAAAAAATCCCTGCTCATTGCCCTTGGCCAGGAAGTTGCCGTTCATCGCTGTCTCGACCAGAAACAGAAATAGCAGAAGCGATAGCCGGAAAATGTGAGCGGCACCGTGCTGCACACGCGCGGCACGAACGAGACCGTGCTTCTCCTTAAACCATGCATGCTCTTTTTCGGCGTCGTTCAGGGCCCTTCTCAGGCCGTGAAGTTCATCGAGGCCCACGGCGACCGAGGCTTTGAAGTCCGAAACGCTAGCGGCATTCGTCTGACGGATTAGACCGAATTGTTCCTCGAAATCGAGGCCGGCAAGACGACCTCCAAGGAGTTGCAGGTTGTCCTCAAGAGTGTGATGCGCAGCCTTCTTCTCATCCTCAACGCGTTCCACGATGGCATGTTCGACATCGTCGAGATTCTTTGCCGTTTTCGGGGGTTGGTTCACCTCGCCGCGCTGCTTTCCGCGGTTAATGACATCCAGGTCGCCGTCGATCTTGGCAGGGTCCAGGCTGTTGAATAGCTGAGTGCTCGCCCGAAAATCGTGGTTGGATTCTCGCAGTGAGTCACGCAACTTATTTAGTTTTTCGAATTTAGAGCCCACGCACTCACAACCCCAACTTTACGCCCCCCGGCAGAGTGGTTTCTATGCATAGTAGAGCTAAAGGGCAACCGCACATTCACTTCTATCCACTTGCTAGTGCGGATCAGGCTCAATTGAGTTCCAACAAATGATCATGGCTGCTGATCAACTGGTTGATCGGCCGCGACTAGTCATGTCATGAGCCGTGCTGCGATGCTCTAAGGACAGAGTGCTACGAGCGGGTTCGCGACTGGGAAATTATCCACAGTCGTATACGTGTACTGGATCTCACCGCCCAGGCGAACGAAGGCAGATAGTTCCTCCGCACGACAGACATAGTTTTTGGTCATTTCATCGATCTTCTGGACATAGACCGGCCGCGAGACGCCAGCAGCCAACAATTTGGCGTCTACTTCCGCATCGGTCTGAGCCCAGGTGGCGTTGAAAACGATCCTTGGCCCGATTGCGATGATGCTCCGAACGGAGATGTTCGAACTGATCAGCATGGGCAATGCTGGAGCCATTTCGGTTTGCATTTTTTTTGCGTAGGCGCAGACGTCGGTCTTGGTGTACTTCGAGAGGCATTCATTTGCCGTCGCCACCCTTGGCCATGTCAGCAGGATCGCCAACGGGACGTGCATCAATCGCAATCCATCCAAAGTATTCTCCTCGCCCGATCTTGGCCTGCACAGAGGAGCATCTATCCTATTTGTGTTCACAGTGCCACGAGCAGCTTGTGCCCGACCGGCAATAGTGCTCTGTCTGAAATACTTTGGGAGGGCAATAAAATGAAAACAACATTTCTCGCGGCTATGGCCGCTGCAATAATCGCTTGCGCGACCGGCGCGTTTGCACACAGTGGCGGCACTGATGCCAACGGTTGCCATACCAACCATAAGACCGGCGCGTATCACTGTCACTGAAGGTCACGCCTTTCTGAGGGACACAAACATGCTGAAGAACATCATGTCAGCTCCGCTGGGCCTCCTCTTCATGCTGGGCGGGCCGATCACCTACGTGATGAATGTCGTCGACACATGGCAGGGCCATGCATCAGTGGTCGTAAAAATCCTGATTAACTTGAGCCTGGATGCGATGTTGGCGTTCATTTGGCCGATCACTTGGGCAATCTGGCTTTTCAAATATATGGCGGGCGCCGAAACTCCACTAACAACCGTGCTGGGCGTTTGAGGATCAAGTTTGCTGAAAATAATGCTTTTCGACGCCGGCCGGAACGGTCCGGTTGGTCTGCATCTGTGTAGCTATTGCCTCGCTGCTGGCGGTAGCGCCATGGCCGTACGGCTATTACCAATTCCTCCGCGTGGTGGTCTTTTTCGCCGGGATCTACTGCGGAGCCATGGTGTGGCGATCAGGCCCTGAAAATCGCACCCTGGCTTGGGCGCTGTTTGGAGCGGCAGCGATCTTCAACCCGTTCATGCCGGTTCATTTGCCGCGCGAGCTGTGGGCAATCTTCAACGTCGCAGCGGCTACTCTGTTCGGCTTTGTCGCATACCGGCACCGGAATTAAGCCGATAATCTGAGATGGCCAAGAGTGGACCTGAGACGCCGAAGGTCAAGGCGCGCCCGAGGGTCACCGTGTCACAGCCGTTGGCGCTTTATGCGGGAGATCTCCTCGAGCGGACGAAGGAGTACTTCGAGGCTTTCAACCATCTAGGCTCGGAGTCGGAAAAGGCGCATCTTTTTGCCCGTTATTTTCTATTTTCGCATGCCCTAGATGTGGAGCTTCAACAGGTTGTCCTCGATCAGGGCGAGGCGACTGATAGGCGTTTTTGACTTTAGGCTGCCATGTGGACGATGCCAATTGTATCTGTGCAGCCAGACAGGCAGTTCGGCGGCACGATG
>NZ_RZRK01000321.1:0-6533 GCF_003997835.1 Mesorhizobium sp. M7A.F.Ca.CA.004.12.1.1 | reverse complement strand
CACCATCGGCGTGCAGAATCCCGAAGGCGCAGTGGTGATGAAGGGCGCCGACAACCGGCCGCTGCTGTTGCTCGACCGTAAGGGCGAAGGCCGCGTCGGCATGCTGCTGTCCGATCAGGGCTGGCTGTGGGCGCGCGGCTTCGAGGGCGGCGGCCCGCATGTCCAGCTCTACCGGCGCATCGCCCACTGGCTGATGAAGGAGCCTGAGCTCGAGGAAGAGCGGCTGACCGCCGACGGCCGCGGCATGGTGCTGGAAATCCGCCGCCAGACGATGGCCGACGATCCCGGCCCCGCGCAGATCATCACCCCATCCGGCAAGACCTTGACCGTCAAGCTCGAGAAATCCGAGCCCGGCGTCTTCCTCGGCAGCGTCGAGACCAGCGAGATCGGCCTCTATCAGGTCGCCAATGGCGACCTCACCGCGCTCGCCCATGTCGGGCCGGTCAACGCCCCGGAATTCGCCGACGTCATTTCCACCGAAAGCCGGCTGAAGGCGCCGGCTGAAGCCACCGGCGGCAGCGTGCGCCGGCTGGCGTCGTCCGCAGCCCTTGGCAGCGACGTGACGCTACCCTCCATCGTGCCTGTGCGCTCGGCTGGTGCCGCGTCCGGCAACGACTGGATCGGACTGCGCACCACGGACGACAGCGTGCTCAAGGCCGTCTCGCGCGTGCCGCTGTTCGGCGGCTTCCTCGGCCTCGGCCTGCTGCTTCTGGCAATGGGTTCGATGTGGTACCGCGAAGGACGGTAGAGCTACTCCTCCGGCTCCGTCTTGAACATCAGCGGATAGCCCTTGGCCTTGCCGGCATCGGTGGCGCGCGTCGCCTTGGTCTCGGCGACATCCCTGGTGAACACGGCGACGACGCAGACGCCGCGACGATGCGCGGTGATCATCACCCGATGCGCCTGGTCTTCGCTGAGTTTGAACTCACCCTTCAGCACCGTCACGACGAATTCGCGCGGCGTGAAATCGTCATTGATGAGGATGACCTTGTAGAGCTTTGGCCGTTCGATCTGCGGCTTGACCTGGACGCGCGGTTTTGTGGTGATTTCAGGCATTGGAACCGACAGTTAGAGCAATTCCAGGAAAAGTGTAAAACGGTTTTCCGCCCGGAATTGCGTCAAGACAAAGGATCAGAACGGTTCGCCGTTTCCACGAAACGGTGAATTGCTCTGGCGTAGCAACCCTGCCGCCATTCTGGCACCAGCGAAAGCGGTCGTCCATTTTGGTCGACGCGCGAAAACCAGTGTCCGCCGACGCGGCCATTCACAATCATGTGGGAAAGTGTCGGTTGCCGTTCAACGGCCCTGGCGGCCGAACATGCGGCGGCTGGGAATCTGCCGCGCGGTCGTGGCGGGCCGGATATCGGGGTGAAAGCGGTTTCCACCCGCATCCGCCCGGCGTTCCAGCCAGACCGTGATCGGCCACGCGGCGACGCAGATCAACGTCGCGCCTGTCAGCACGATCAGCAGCCAGGTCTGTGCCGGCGTGATGTAGTCCCAGTTGGTGGAAATCGCCGGCGCGAACAGCGAAGGCTCGGTGCGTCCGGTGGCCGGATCGGGCACCGGGCTGGCGGTGAACAGGATCAGCACCCTGGCGACGCCGGTGGCAACCAGGCCGCCGATCACCATCGAGCGCAAAATGGACGAAAGCCGCTTCTTCATGCGGATTGTCCTACACGGCCGGCGTTGCAAACGGGTTAAGTGTCAGTCGAGGCGGAAGCTGCCGGTGCCAGACTTCGTCAGGGCTTCAGCGCTCGGACAGGAAGAAGGCCGCTCCAGCCGAAACCAGCTGGAGCGTCCTTGGCCAACAGCCGGCATTTTATGCCGGACCTGATTACGTCTTCGGGGCGTCCTTCTTGACGGCCTTCTCGGCAGCCTTCTTGTGCTTCTTGACGGTCTTCTTGACGACCTTCTTCGGAGCAGCCTTGGCCGGAGCGGCAGTCGCCGGAGCTGTGGTCGTCGAAGCAGCCGGAGCAGCGGTCGTGGTGGCGGCGGCGTTGCCGAGAGCCGGCATCGCGAAAGCCAGAGCGACGGCGAGACCGGTGGCGGAGAGGATGGACTTTTTCATGGCTTCGTTTCCTTTTTATGCGGGTCAAGTTTCTGAGTGTTACTGAACCGGGTCGTTCGGCGTCACTCCAAGCAGCTTCAAAGCATTGGCGAGCATCCGGATGCCCTGCGCCTGTTTCTTGGCGGCGCAGTACCGGTTGCCCTTTCTCTGAAGTGCCTTTGCCGCGGTGACCTGCGTTGCCGTGGCGTGGGTTTCGAGGGCTTCATCAAATTGGTGGCTGAGATTGGCGCACCGTTCGCTCCGGGTTGTGAGCGTCACCTTTGCGTCCGATTGTCCGACAGCGGCAGTGACCAGGCAGAAGCCCAGCAACGCACCCAACAAACTGATCGACAACCTTGGCATCGGTTTATCCGTAAACCCGGAGACTAGCGTCGCAGCCGATGACCTGACCGCCACGAGACCAGTTATGCCCTTGAAATTTTTCAGGAGTTTTTCTGAACTGTAGAATTTTGTTTCTGGATTGTGTCTGAGAAAGCCGGTGTGAACCCATCATAGCCACTGGCCAACATATGGCCTGAATTCTATCGTGTGGGTTGTGACAGAAGGGCTTGGCAATCAAAGACAGAAGGGCTTGGCAACAATGACAGGGCTGCTGTGAAATCCGACGCACACATACTGATCGTCGACGACGACAAGGGCATCCGCGACCTGCTGCAGGAATTCTTCCAGAAGCGGGGCCTGCACACCTCGGTTGCCGCCGACGGTGTCGAGATGGAGACCATCCTGCGGCGCGTCCAGGTGGACCTCATCGTCCTTGACGTGATGCTGCCCGGCAAGAGCGGGCTGGAGCTGTGCCGCGACCTGCGCGCCCAGTACTCGACGCCGATCATCATGCTGACCGCCGTCACCGAGACGACCGATCGCGTCGTCGGCCTGGAAATGGGCGCCGACGACTATGTGCCCAAACCCTTCGACCCGCGCGAGCTTTTGGCGCGCATCCGCGCCGTGCTCAGGCGCAATGGCGCCGCCGAGCCCAAGCGCGCCACCACCAAGCAGATCTACCGCTTCGCCGGCTGGACGATGGACTGTGCTCGGCGCCGGCTGATCGCACCCGACGATGTCAGGGTCGAGCTGACCATGGCCGAATTCAACCTGCTGCAGACCTTCGTCAAGAGCGCGCAGCGCGTGCTGACCCGCGACCAGCTCATCGAACTGTCCGGCGGCGACAGCGACTATTCCTTCGACCGCAGCATCGACATCCTGGTCAGCCGGTTGCGGCGCAAGATGGAAGACGACCCCAAAACGCCCAAGCTGATCCTGACCGTGCGCAGCGGCGGCTACCAGTTCCTGCCCGAGACGACCTCCGAATGAGGCGTTTCCTGCCGCAGACCTTGCCTGTCTGGGTGCTGCTGATCGTCATTGCCGGCCTGCTGATCAGCCAGGTCGCGACCCTTTACATCGTATCGCGCGACCGCGCCGCCGCCAACGACGTCGTCGACCTCTACCGGCTCAACGACCGTGCCTTCTCGCTGGTGCAGCTCATGCATGACGCCAGTCCGGACGAGCGCAAGGCGACGGCGAGCGGCCTGTTCAATTCAACCTATGCGCTCACCGTTTCGGACACACCGGCGGTCACTTCGTCGATCGCCGGTGACGACGAACTGGCCGAACTCGAAGACATCCTCGTCGGCAGGCTGTCGAAATTCGGCATCACCGATGCACGCGTACGCCGCGATCCGGCGACGCGCGAGGCCGATGACGCGGACGGCACGGCCCCGGGACCCGACATCGGCCAGGTCGAGCGCGACCTTCTGGTATTGGCCGCCGACTTCGCCCAGAGCGACAAGCTGACGGCCTCGCTGCGCTTCGCCGACGGCCAATGGCTGAACTTCACCGAGCCGATCACGCCGGTCGGCCCGATCCTGAGCTTCGACAGCCTGCCGCTCTATTCGCTGATCGCAGGGCTGGTGGTGATCATGTCGATCTGGTCGCTGCGCCGGCTGACGGCGCCCTACCGGATGATGGAAACCGCCGTGAACCGGATCGGCAAGGATCTAAAGAGCCCGCCGATCGCCGAGAGCGGCAGCCGCGAGGTCCGTGCCGCCGCTAAGGCGATTAACGCCATGCAGGCAAGGTTGCGCGAATATGTCGAGGACCGCGAACATCTGGCGGCGGCATTGGCGCATGATCTGCGCACGCCGATGACCAGGATGCGCCTGCGCCTGGAGCTGTTGCGCAAATCGGCGGTCCGCGAGGCATTGGCGCACGACCTCGCCGATGTCGAGGGCATCGCCAGCTCGGTGATCGACTTCGCCACCTTCGAAGTGACGGAGGAAAAGAACGAACGCATCGATTTCTGGTCGCTCGTGGAATCGATCGCCGACGGCTATGACGACGTATCGTTCGACGACGAGACCCGTTCGCGCGGGCTGATCTGCATGGCGCGGCCGGTCGCGCTCAAGCGCTGTGTCACCAATCTGGTGCAGAACGCGGTCACCTACGGCAAGAAGGCGCATCTTACGCTGCGCCGGTCGGAAGACATGATCCTGCTCACCATCCGCGATGAAGGGCCCGGGATACCGCAGGCACAGATCGACGCCGTGTTCGGCTCGTTCGTGCGCCTCGAACAATCGCGCAACCGCCAGACCGGCGGTCTGGGCCTCGGCCTGACCATTGCCCGCAACATCGCGCGCGCCGCCGGCGGCGAGATCAGCCTGTCTAACAACCCGGGCGGTGGCCTGCTAACGCAGCTGCGCCTGCCGCTGGCGGCATAAGGCTGCCACAAGATGACAGGGCAGTTTCGTTAGCCGGTTCTTCGTCGGTCTGCTCTCAACTTCAACCAGCATAGGTCAACGAGCGGTGGATAGGCTGGTTGCCTATTTCAGTACGCCGTCCTTGCGTCGAAATATGCGAAGTTGCATCTCGTCCCAACGCGTCATCACCTTTTCCTCGAAGCGATCTCGTCTAAATTTAACGCAATGAATGTCCTCGATCAGGAAGACATCGTCCTTGGATGCGACTGCCTCCAAGAACCGGGGAGACCGAACGGCCAGATTGACCTCGTTCTCACGCGAAGTTTGACCGATCAATTGGTAAAAGGTGAACATTGCATAGCAATAATTGTCGAATGTCTCGAACTCTAAAAAGTCTGCAACGCGACAGTCGTCCAAGGTCATTAAAGGGTAGCTGTACGGACTGCGCCTGTTCGGGTCTTGCCTAATGTGCGGCAGCTGGAGGGTCTTGGTGGCGCCGACCTCCTCCAGCACCGAGGTACTCCACTCCCAGCAGCTGATGTAACTGTGAAAGAAGGCTTCACGCACCACACTATGTTCGTCTGGCAGCCACTCGTTGTGCTCTCGCTCGGCGTCGATTAGCCGGTAAACGTCGAATAGAAACTCGTATATGAGTGCAGCCACCGTCGCGTTTCGCATTCCTCAACCTCAATTATGCGACCCGGCTGTTCCCTCGAAAACACTAAACCGCCCTATGGGCTGAATTGACGGCGAAGGTTACCGCCGCAGCACCGCGCTCAGCACGTCGCGGATACCGATGGCGCCGACGAAGCGCGACTGGTCGTCGAACAGCGCCACGGGAGCGGTCTGCGAACGGTGCATGGCCAGCATCACGGTTTTCAGCGAAGTGCCCGGATTGGCCCAGAACACTTGCGCGGCTTCCTCGGATTGGCCTTCGACGTCGGCGCACGACACCCAGACCGCCGGCTTGCCATCGCGTTCGGCCGCCGCCACCAGCCCATGCTCATCGATCTTGAAGCGCGTCGTCTTGCGGCGGTCGAGCCACACCCAGCCATCCTTGCCGTGCTCCAGATCGCGACGGTCGCGCATCACGTTCCAGGCGGTCAGCACCGACAGCGGGTTCACATTGGCGATGAAGTCGCGGACATAGTCGTTGGCAGGCCGCAGCACGATGTCCTCCGGCGCGCCGGTTTGCACGATGCGCCCGCCCTCCATGATGGTGATGTGGGAGCCAATCTTCAGCGCCTCCTCAAGGTCGTGGCTGACGAAGATGATGGTCTTCTTCAATTCGGCCTGGAGCTGCAGCAATTCGTCCTGCAGCTTGGTGCGGATCAGCGGGTCGAGCGCCGAGAACGGCTCGTCCATCAGCAGGATCGGCGCCTCGGTGGCGAAGGCCCGCGCCAGGCCGACGCGCTGCTGCATGCCGCCCGACAGCTCATGCGCGTATTTCTTCGACCACTGGTCGAGATTGACCAGCTTGAGCTGGCGTTGCACGCGCTCCTTGCGCTCGGCTTCCGGTACGCCGGCGAGTTCGAGGCCGAGACCGACATTCTCCTCCACCGTGCGCCAGGGCAAAAGGCCGAACTGCTGGAACACCATCGCCACCTGTTTCTGGCGCAGGCGCCGCAGGGTCGCCTCGTCGCAGGTGACGACGTCGACGGTTTTGTCGCCATCCTTGACCAGCACCTGGCCGCGCGACACCACGTTGAGCCGGTTGACCGCCCGCAGCAATGTCGACTTGCCCGAACCGGAGAGACCCATCAGCACGGAGA
>NZ_RZRK01000320.1:0-6563 GCF_003997835.1 Mesorhizobium sp. M7A.F.Ca.CA.004.12.1.1 | reverse complement strand
GGTCAAGACCGAGGATGCCTGCCGGGCGTTCATGGCGTTTTGCCGCGCCAGTGGACTGATGGCCAGGGACATGATGACGCCGCGCAAGCGCGGCGGTGAGGCGAGGGCGCTCCAGGCCTGAGGGCTGTGCCCTGTTCGTTGCCCGATTAAAACACCGGCGATCGTATTTGAACGCACGCGGCAATGTCGTGAGCGCGCCGTTGCGCGCGTTTCGTCCCGACGACAGCACCGCACCAAGGTCCGCCCTGTTAAGCTTCCGTTTCCATCTTCCCGGCTACGCCTTTGCTTGTTGGCAATGGTTGATTCGTTGCGTCAGTCTCATGGTTTGGAAGATGTCCCCAGAAAAAGTCCGTGCATTCCCGATCGACCGTCAGGTATTCTTGGTCAGGGAGGTTGCCGCCAAGCTCGGCAATCTGCATGGCGAGACCGCCACCTCGTTCTGGAGAGCCAAGGCGTCGGAGTTGCTCGATCTTGTGGTCGGCTCCGGCAGGGACAGAACAGCAGCCAGCGATGAAGTGCGCAGGTTTTTCCTGGCCGTGCAGCGAGAGATGTTGGCTGATACGGTCGCGGAGTCGATGCCAATTCTTTCCGCTTGAAGCAAATCCTGAACCTCCATCCTCCACACATGGAACAGTAATTTGTAAATACGTTTACTCCGGTGTGTTTTTCGGAGACCCGGTCGTTGTTCGCGCGGTCTCGGCTGCGAATCCGGCAATTTCCCGCCGGCCTTGAGGGGCGGCCCACTCTGAGACATCGACGCGCTTGCGCGTTGGTCAGCCAGCGAAACACTTCTTTTTTGAAGCCAATGGACCACTGCTCAAAAATGCAACGAACTTTTTAGCCATTCGTTCATTTATGCGTGCTTTCTAATTTAAACCATGGCCTTGAGTAGCTTCACCCGTGTTCGGCTTGTAATGGACGCCATGCGCCGGAGCACGGGCGCAAACGTCGCTACCATTTTTGCTCTGACCTTGCCGGTCGTTGTCGGCGCTGCGGGCTTCGGCGTCGAGACCTCCTATTGGTACTACAACAGCCTGAGGTTACAGGCGACGGCCGATGCAGCCGCCTATGCCGGTGCGCTCGAACAGATCTCGGGTTCCGACAAGCCGACGATCGTCGCGGCCGCGACCCAGTCCGCGGCGTCGAACGGACTGGGCTCGGGCACGATCGTCGTCAACACGCCGCCGGCCTCCGGCCCGAATACGGCGAAAAAAGCGGTCGAGGTGATCGTCGGCCAGCAGCTCGACCGGATGTTCACCCTGATCTTCACGCAAGACAAGGTCCCCGAACAGGCAAGGGCGGTGGCCGTCATTACCGATGCTTCGAGTGCTTGCATGCTCGCGCTCGATCCGTCCGCTTCGCAGGCGGCGCTGTTTTCCGGCAGCACCAGCGTCAAGCTCAACGGCTGCTCGGTCATGTCCAATTCGATCGCCTCGGACGCCATCAAGGTTCAGGGCTCGGCCGGCCTGCAGGCCGATTGCCTGATATCGGCAGGCGGTGTCTCTCTCAGCAACCCCGTCACCACCGTCTGCGCGGTCCCGATCACCCAGGCACTGCCTGCCGGCGATCCCTTTGTCGACCTGCCGGCCCCGGTGGCCGCGACCCCCTGCCAGAACGACAACAAGGCGACGCTCGGTCCAGGCACCTATTGCAGCGGCATGAACCTGAAGGGCAATGTCACGCTTTCGCCCGGCGTCTATGTCGTCCAGGGCAGTTTCAAGATAAACGCCAACGCAGCCATCACCGGCAGCGGGGTGACCATCTTCATGTCGGGCAGTTCGACCGTCAGCATGAATGGCAATGCGTCCGTGAAGCTCAGCGCGTCGACTTCGGGCACCTACTCAGGCGTTCTGTTCTACGGCGACAGGACCGGCATGATCGCATCCAGCACATTCAACGGCACAGCGGACTCGCTTTTGACCGGGGCCATCTACTTCCCCAAGCAGCAAGTGAACTATCTTGGCAACTTCTCGGGCAATGGCGGCTGCACCAGGGTCGTCGCCAATACGATCCAATGGTCCGGTAACTCAACCATCAATCAGGATTGCTCGAGCCTCGGAGTGCCCAACATTCCAGCCGCGCGGTCCGTGGCACTGTCCGAGTAGCTCCGTGGGGCGCCCATCGATGCCGATCCTTGGTGATGATTCGGGCGTTGCGGCGGTCGAGTTCGCGATGGTGCTGCCCATTCTGTGCCTGGTGCTGCTTGGTATTCTGGACGGCTGGTCCTACGTAACGAGTTCACTGTCGATGCGCGCCGGTGTGAAGACCGCCGCGAACCTGGTCATGAGCGGATCGACCGATGATGCGGCGACCCAGGCCCTTGCCATTGCGAGTTGGGAAAATCGGCCGGAAGACGGCCAGGTCACGCTAAGCCGCATCCGTATGTGCGGGGCGACGGTGGTCGACGCGTCCACCATGTGCAGTGGGCCGAAGGTGCCGGCGGTCTATGTCCAGATACAGGCATCGGGCACCTGGGTGCCGCCAATTGCCTTCGGCCCATTTGCCACTTCCACTGTAATCGGTCACCAGGAGACGATCCGTGTCCGCTAGGGTAAGCGCGTTCCGGCGGGATCGATCGGGCGGGGCCGGGCTGGAGTTCGCGCTGATCGCGCCCTTCCTTGTCATGCTGCTGTTCGGAATATTCGCCTTTGGCTGGTCGATGCACTCGGTCTCCAGTGTTCGCTATACGCTGGAGACGTCTGCGCGCTCGCTGCAGCTTAAGAACACGCTGACCCAGGCCGATATTCAATCGATCGCCACGCAGAAATTGCAGGCCTTGGGGTTCAAGGACGTGAACGTCACCATCGCCATCGACCCCGTGAGCGGCGGCTTCCGCATGGCGCATCTGACCGCGGCCTATGCCTTCGTCATCGACTTCCCCTACTTCAGTTCCTTCCCGATCAACTACGCGACAACCGTTACCGTGCCGCTGCTTGGCAGCGGCTAGGCTGCGGCCTGATAGCCTCGCGCGCTGGGGCTCTGCTTACTTGTACGCCTTGAGCGCGATCAGACCACCGAGAATGGTTATCGCCATTGAGGATCAGCGCCCACGACACAATGTTGTGTGACAGACGCCTCCGGCGACTGCGCAGGGCCCGGTCCCGCCAGCGTTTGGCCTGATCAGCCCCTGTGTTTTGTCGATCCACGTCTTTCTCCACGAGCAGAATGCGACTCATGCCGGCTGGTGTCCAGATCGGCACCGGTTTTGGCGGTCACGATGCAAGCTTGGCACTCAGCCTGCTTTTGATGGCACGGGGCTAGATAATATATTTCGTAGTGCTAATATTAAGGTGACGCTAGGTCATGTCCGACCATCCGTCGGGTGCAATGTGGGGGTTCCAATGAGAGTGGCTGTATTTTGCGCGGCTGTCGTTTTCGCTGCGGCTGGTGTCGCTGTTGCCAAGGAAAAGAAGGCGGCGGTCAGTGACGCCGCCGCTTTATGTTCCACCAACCCGTCAGCCAAGAAGTCCGCACCAAATCTGGACTGTGGTTTCACCGGAACCGCCAAATCGGGAGATAGCGGCGCAAAAGCAGAGCCGCGCCTCGGATACGACGCCAATCCGTGGATTATAACAGGCTTTTGACTTCGCATCGGCGGTTGCCGGTGAAGCGCTGAAGAGGGGCGTCTTGACCGGCGGGCGTCGCCCCCGCGACCGGAGCGTAACGGTCGGGCGCCGTCGAGAAGGAGGAAGCGCAAATGGCCGCTTATCTGATAGCGGATGTAGACGTAAAGAACGCTGCCGCGTTCGAGGAATACCGGCGGGATGTGCCAGCCACCGAGGAGCGTTATGGTGGGAGATATCTAGGTCGTGGCGGTGCGACCAAAGTCTTGGAGGGCGATTGGGAGCCACACCGTTTGGTTATTATCGAATTCCCCGACATGACGTCGTTGATGGGCTGGTACAATTCGGCGGAATACGCCCGCCTTATTGAAATCCGGAAGCGTTGCGCCAACACCAGGATCATTGCGCTCGAGGGGGTTGCAACACCCACTCTTTGACCGTGGTGGCTCGCCTTAATCAGGTAGTATCCGGCTTTTTTGCCCGAATCCGTACACCTCGCAGTCAGCTGTTTAAAGCCGGGAAACCAGGCAATAAATGCGGGCTTACCACTGCGGGGCTTTCTCATTGTCGCGGTGCCCGAGAACCCAACTCGACCGTGTAATGAAAAGCCCGCCACGGGGGCGACCTGCGGCGGGCTCTTGGAGCGGCTACATCCCTGAGGAATCGACCACTTTGTAGCAGGATTATGACCTGTGTGGCCGCGTTAGCCTATGGTGTGATCGCGGAAGACTGCGCGTCAGTTGAAGACCGCGGCAGAGAGCCAGGCGAAATTGGCCACATTGGGAGGGAGGTTTGCGCTAAACGCATTATTTTTCTGGTACGCCCAAGGGGAATCGAACCCCTGTTACCGCCGTGAAAGGGCGGTGTCCTAACCGCTAGACGATGGGCGCGCTCAGACGAAGCGGCTTATACTGGTGTTGTGCGCAACCGGCAACCCGTCAGGTGCCACCTTGGACAACTTTTTTCCGGGCCAGCCAAATCAACGATTTCCCGAGGGTTGGCAGGCTTTGATAATTAGCGGCGACACCCATCGTTTCGTCATCCCAGGGTCTCCGCGACGGAGCCTCGCCCTACTTCGCCCTAGGATGACGAAGTTTGTGGGAGGCTTCGGCTAATCCCGAATGCTCAGAATGGTCACCGGTACGATCTTGGCTGCTAATAGGCCTAAGACCGTCTGCTAGACTAGCCGTCACCGCCGCTGCGCCGGCGGCAGCGCCAGTTCCAGTCGCGCTCGGGGCCGACGTCGACGTGAACCGATTCTGTGTGGCAGTACGTGCCGACGCCGCCGCGGCCGGGCATGCTTCTGATGTAGCTCGCCAGTTCCCATTTCGAAACGCCGGGAACCTGGATATCGGCGGCGGCGCAATACATGTGCAGCGAATTCTTGGCCCCGTTGGCGCGCCGGTTGCGGGCCGGGTCGCGATAGCCCGACGTCACCGTCATCTTGCGGCCGTAGTGGCCTTCGATCGTCTTCAGCACGCGCACCAGCGACGGCTTCAGGCAGGCCACATCGACGCTCTCGTTCTGCTTGAGCAGCCCGTTGGGCGCCAACCGGGCCATGCCGGCGGCTGACGCAACCTGATAGGAGCCGCCGATTGGCCCCTCATCCTCGTTGAGGTCGACGTCGCTTTCGTCGTCGAGGCCGGACTTGCGCTTGATCTCGAACAGGGCCGTCTGGCGCACGCCGGGCAGGGCGTCGCTACCCGTGATGTGATTGCTATCGTCGCCGAGCGAAGCCAGTTGCACCGGCTTGGCCGTGGAATTGGCCGAGGCCAGCGTGATGATCGGCTTTGCCGCTGCTGGCGTCGCTTTTGCCTGCGCCGGGGGCTGCTCGCCCGTCCGGGCGTTGCTGATGATGGGGGCTGGTGTCGCCGAGGCTGGCGTTGCGCCAAACATCGAGGCGAGGAAGCCTTTCTTCTTTGGTGCTTCGGCCTGCGGCATCTCGCCAGCCGTCACATAGACCGGGTTGTTCATGGCCGGAGCGGCAGCGGGCTTCGGCGCCGCCACGTCGCCGTCGACCGCGGCAATCTGCTGGGCGACCGCGTCGGTTTGCGGCGCGGTCTGTGCCTGCTGCGTCAGCGATTGCGGCGTGTTTCCAACGATGGTTTCGGCGCCCGCCGGCGTGGTCAGCGGAAAGGCAGCTCCCGGTTTGGACATAGGCACGTAGGCGACTTTTTCAGGCAGCGCCGTATCGCTCGCCGTCATCACGGTCGTCTGCTCGGTCGTGACCTCGGACGAATCGGCGACAGCGGCCGACTTGCCACTTGAGGCAGCATTCATATCCGATGCGGTGGCATTGTAACCGGGCATTCCGACCGACATTGTCGGGTCGCCAGCCGAAGTGCAGGAGGCCAGAAGCAAGGAGCAGAGCGCTGCCACAATGGCGCGGCGTTCTCCCTTTGCGAGGCTCCATCCTGCTGATTTCAAAGTCAAATTCCCCCTCGATGTCCGGTCGGTATATCCTTGGCGCCACACGCATGCGTCGATGCCAAGGTGACCTTTGTCTCCGATCCGGAAACGAGACCTGTGTCAAATCCGCAAGCCTGGAAGTATTTTTGCGGTGATTGTCGAATTACGGCCGCTTGATGGTTGACGACACCATTTCGCCCGCTTTTGGCGGTCCGTCAACTCACCACACATTACAGTCCGTTACACACGTACTTTCACATAGGTGCCGGGAGCATCACCCAAGGTTTTCATATGCTTGCCCGGTTTGCGGGCAGGCACGCGGGTGTTGTCCTTGGCCTCTATCCAGTCTTGCCAGTGCGGCCACCAGGATCCTGGATGGTCGGTGGCATTGGCTATCCACTGGCTGAAGTCGCCCGTCGGCGTACCCCCGGTCCAGTACTGGTATTTGTTGGATGCCGGCGGATTGACGACCCCTGCGATATGGCCCGACCCGGCCATCACATACTCGACCGTGCCGCCGAAATATTTCGAACCGAGGAACACCGAAAGCGCCGGCGCGATGTGATCTTCCTTGGAGGCGAGGTTGTAGAC
>NZ_RZRK01000031.1:0-16489 GCF_003997835.1 Mesorhizobium sp. M7A.F.Ca.CA.004.12.1.1 | reverse complement strand
GCTCCATCGCAGCCGCCAAAACCTATTAGGAGCAATCAGCATGGCAAAGAAACTTGGCATCGGCGTCATCGGCTGCGGCAACATCTCGAAAGCGTATTTTTCGCTGGCGCCGCTGTTTCGCGGCATCGAAATGCGTGCCTGCGCCGACATCAACATGGAGGCGGCCAAGGCGCGGGCGAAGGAGTTCAAGCTGCGCGCCGAGACCGTCGAAGACCTGCTCAAGGCCGACGACATCGACATCATCGTCAACCTGACCATCCCGGCGGTGCACTACGAAGTATCGAAGCAGATCCTCGACGCCGGCAAGCACGTCTATTCGGAAAAGCCGTTCGTGCTGTCGGTCAAGGAAGGGCTCGACCTTAAGAAGCGGGCGGAGAAAAAGGGCCTGCGGATCGGCTCGGCGCCAGACACTTTCCTCGGCGGCGCGCACCAACTGGTGCGCAACCTGATCGACACCGGCAAGCTTGGCAAGGTCACGAGCGGTACCTGCCATGTCATGGGCCACGGCATGGAGCATTGGCATCCCAATCCGGATTTCTTCTTCCAGCCGGGCGCCGGTCCCGTGCTCGATATCGGGCCTTACTACATCACCAATCTGATCCAGCTGATCGGACCGGTGAAACAGGTCGCGGCCTTCGCGACGACGCCGGCCAAGGAGCGGACGATCAGTTCAAAGCCGCGCGCGGGTGAAAAGATACCGGTCAACACGCCGACGACCATTCATGGGCTGCTGGAGTTCGAGAACGGTGCCGTTATAACGCTCAACACCAGCTGGGACGTCTGGGCCCACGGCCACGCGCCGATGGAACTCTATGGCGAGGCGGGTACGGTGTTCGTGCCGGACCCGAACTTCTTCGGTGGTGACGTTCGCTTCACCGACGCGGCCAAGCCGGTCAAGAAGCTGCCGAACTGGCCGCATCCGTTCGGCGTGCCCAACGAGATGCATTCGCAAGGCATGATGGCCAACTACCGCACATCGGGCCTCGCCGACATGGCAGTGGCGATCGCGGAAGGCCGACCGCATCGCTGTTCGATGGAGCTGGCGCTGCACGCCGTCGACGTGATGACCGGGCTGTTGCGCTCCGGCGAAACCGGCAAGTTCGTCGCCATGCAGACCACCTGCGAACGGCCGGCAGCCCTCGGCGTCAAGCAAGCCAAGGACCTTTTGGCGAAGAAGAAGTAGGCAGATACCTCAACCCTCTCCCCGTTCCGGCGGGGAGAGGGTAAAGGTGAGGGGCAAAGCCGACTCGCCCGCGTTGTCGCGATGGCAGTAGCCTGGCTCGCTTCCATTTGAGGATTTTCCGATGCCCTATACGCCCGCCGAAAACCGCTACGAGAAAATGGTCTACAACCGCTGTGGCCGCTCCGGCCTGAAGCTGCCGGCAATCTCGCTCGGCCTGTGGCATAATTTCGGCAACGACACGCCGCACAGGACCAAGCAGGCGATCGCGCGCAAGGCCTTCGACCTCGGCATCACGCATTTCGACCTTGCCAACAATTACGGTCCGCCACCCGGCTCGGCCGAGACCGCTTTCGGTGAAATCCTGCGCACCGACTTCGCCGCCTACCGCGACGAGCTGATCATCTCGACGAAGGCCGGCTACGAGATGTGGGCCGGACCCTACGGCGAATGGGGCGGGCGCAAATACATTCTGGCCAGCCTCGACCAGAGCCTGAAGCGCATGGGGCTCGACTATGTCGATATCTTCTATTCGCATCGTTTCGACCCCGACACGCCGCTGGAAGAGACCATGGGCGCGCTCGACCATGCCGTGCGCTCGGGCAAGGCGCTCTATGCCGGCATCTCGTCCTACAATTCGCAGCGCACACGCGAGGCCGCCGATATCTTGAAGCAGCTTGGCACGCCTTGCGTCATCCACCAGCCGAGCTATTCGATGCTGAACCGCTGGGTGGAGGAAGATGGCTTGCTCGACACGCTCGAAGGGCTCGGCGTCGGCTCCATCGTGTTCTCGCCGCTGGCGCAAGGCATGCTGACCAACAAGTATCTCGGCGGCATTCCCGATGGCAGCCGTGCCTCCCAGGGCAAGTCGCTGAAGACAGCCTTCATCAACGACAAGACCATCGCCAACATCAAGGCGCTCGACGCCATCGCCGGCAAGCGCGGGCAGACGCTGGCGCAGATGGCGCTGGCCTGGGTGCTGCGCAAGGGCAGGGTGACATCGGCGCTGATCGGCGCCAGCCGGCCGGAGCAGGTCGAGGACTGCGTCGGCGCGCTCAAGGTGCTCGATTTCAGCGATGCCGAACTCGCCGAGATCGACACCTATGCGCGCGAATCCGACATTAATCTGTGGGCGGCTTCCGCCGAGCGCAAAGGCCCGCCGCGAAAATAAGTCCTCTCGATAAGCCGGCAAGCAAACCGGCGGGAACCTCTCCCGCCGTTTTGCTTGAAAGCGAACAGCGCTGCTTCAGGGCGTTTTCGGTTTCTGGGCGGTGCCCAGTCCCGCCTTGGGCTTTGCCGGCGCCGGAGCCGAGGTCTTCATCTTCGCCTCGATCCAGCCGGTGTAGTTGGCCAGCCGCGTGTAGATGCCGTAGGCCTCCTTGTGGCCGCACGCCGCACTGCCGTCAGCCGGGCCTTCGCCCCAGCTGACGACGCCGACCTGGACCGGGCCTTCGGCACCGGTCATGAACAGCGGGCCGCCGCTGTCGCCGTTGCAGGCATCGCGCACGCCGCTGGTGGTGCCGGCGCAGATCATGTTGCCGGTCAGCGGGTCGGTCATGTCGGCGGCGATCGCATTGGCTGCCGCGTCGATGCCTTTTTCCGAATAGCGCATACGGCGGGACAGATCACCGAGCGCTGCCTTCAGATCACGCGCATAGATGGCCTTGATGCCGCTGTTGCAGGCCTGGTTCGGCTGCAGATCGAGATCGACAACCATCAGCGTGGTCGGAAAGGTGCCGTCCTGCATCTTGCCCCAGCCGGTGACGGTCGTCTTGCCGGTGTCGGGGGTTGCCTCATGGGCGACCTTGATGGTCGGCGCGTCGGCCGGTTCGGCAAGCCGGAGCAGGGCGAGATCGTTGTCGAGCGTTTGCTCGCTGTAGGCTTCGTTGACGATGACCTCCACCACCTTGTGGCGCTTGCCCTCGCTGAGATCGGTTGCACCGGTCAGCACGGTGACGCTCTCCGGCGAAACCGGCTGACCCTTGTCGTTGAGGCAGTGTGCTGCCGTCAGCACCCATTGCGGCGCGATCAGGCTGCCGCCGCAGAATTGGGCGTTGGCCTGCGAGGCCGGGTTCTCGTCCAGCCTGTCGGTGGTGAGCAGCGCGACCTGGAACGGATAGGCTCCCTTTTCGGCCTGGTTGCCGCCATAGACGCGGTCGGCTGCGTCGGGGTTCTCCGCCGCGGCTTTCGCCCTGGCTTCCGTCACGCGCTTCATTGGCGAGACCGCTGCCTCCGGTCGGGCGACTGCTTCGTCGGCCTGGGTGGAATTGGCTGCCGCAAGGGCGGCTGCGATGCCGAGCAGCGATGCAGCGGCGATCGGCCTGAACCGATGGATGATGTTCATCTGAAGCCCTCCTGATATGTACCCGAGCGGACCAGCCCCGGCGCATGATCAACAAAGCAAGCCTCAGACTGGTGGTCAGGCCGCGCAGCTTTCGTTGCAGCGGCACGGCAGGGACACCAAGTCAGGCACTGCTTCGCGTATCGCGTTCCTGTGCAGACCCCGTTCAAAACCCTATAGCCCCCCACGGGCTATGTGGAAGCTAATTGTCATTCCAATGTTGTATTAATTTAGGCAATATATCCGCCCGGGTGTCTTTGGCGGGGGCTTTGACCGACCGCATAGGCGATGGTCAAATTTCAAGTGCGGTAACCAAAATCCTTTTTCGACGCCACCACGATCTCGACAATATTTCTGTATCTTGATCCAGTCCTTGCTGACTTTTGGGAGAGTCTCACCATGACAAAACTGACAAACGCACTCATTGTGTCCGCATTGCTTTCCACCGCAATGTGGACGGTCCCGGTTTTCGCCGCCGATCCTGGCTCCGCCAGTGCCGGCAATGGCGAAAGCGCGCGCGACGTGACTTCAGGCGACTACAAGCCCGGGCGGGCAAAGCCAATCGCGCCACCTAAGCTGACCGACGAAGACAGCCGCGCCGCGCCGCTTGCCGACGAGGCAACGGCTGTCAAATCCTACGGCGTCGTCGGACGGTCCGCCGATGGCAAGGAGATCAAGATCGAGCCGAGCGAAGCGCTGCGGGAGCTTATCATCAAGGAACTGAACGCTCCGGCCACCGGAAAAGACGGGGCCGAGCGCAAGACCGAGGATCCGGACCTCGGCGAAGGCGAAGCCGGCCGTCAGGTCTTCGGCACCGACGATCGCGAGCAGGTCAAGAACACCAAGACCTATCCGTTCTCGGCAATCGGCTATCTCGAAGCCAAATCGCCGAAGACGGGCAGCTTCGGCAGCTGTTCGGCAACGCTGATCGGCCCGCGCACGGTGCTCACCGCCGCGCACTGCCTCTACAGCCATGAGGACAAGGATTGGCTCTCCGACTATCTGTTCGTGCCGGGGCTGAACGGCAGCACGGCCGACGACGCACCGTTCGGCGCCTTCGCCTTCGAAAGCGCCTATGTGCTGCAAGGCTTCATCGACAACTACCAGGGTTATTATGGTTCGGTCCTGCTGTGGGATCTCGGCATCGTCACGCTAAAGCAGGATGTCGGCACCAATCTCGGCTGGCTGGGCTATGCGAACTATGACGATCTTGGCGACTTCACCGCCAATCTCGTTGGCTATCCCGGCGACAAGCCGATGGGCACGATGTGGAAGGCAAACTGCGAAGTGCATGCCGAAAACATCGCGCCGGAATATTTCCAGTACGACTGCGATACGTTCCCAGGGTCGAGCGGCAGTTCGGTCTATGCCTACGACAACAAGGCCAAGCAGCGCATCGTCACCGGTGTCAACGTGGCGGAAAGCCCCGACGCGAACACCGCCGTGCGCCTGAATGCTGCCAACGTCCAGTGGATCAACAGCCTGTATAAATAATCGCTGCGCATTCGCGGTGGAGACAAAGGCGGCGGCGCAATCCCGCCGCCTTTTTCGCGCCGCTATTTGGCTTCGGCCGTGGGCGGCCCATTGCGCACATAGGTCTCGATCGCCGAAGCGAAAGTGGGAGAACCCGCCTTGCGCTGCTTGTCTATGTAGCCGGCAAAATAGCTCCAGAAAGAGACGGCATAGTCACGGAAATAAGCATCGGTCACTTTGCGCGAACACAAATCGCCGTCGATGCAGAATGACAGCCGGTTGAGGAAATAGACGATGCGATCGAAATTCTCGCTGAAATCGGCGAGCGGCATGTCGCCGCCGGAGGCGGTCATCGCCTCGATGCCGATCCGTTGCCGGAACACCTGCTCCTCGGTTGGCGAGGGGTTGGCGCTGAGCAGATTGTCATATTTGGCGTTAAGCGCGGTCAGACGATCTTTCAGCGCGCGCTGCGCCTGCTGGTAGTCCTTGTTTTCCCAGAGTTCGACAAGCGACATGGTCTGCTCGACGCGCTTCTGCTCCTGGTTGGCCAGGAACTGGTAGACCGAGAACATCAGGGTGAAGATGATGGCGAGACGCACGGCCATGCCCGACCAGGCATAGACCAGCATGCGCCAGTCGCGGTCGGTGAAGGGGTTGCTCTCCTTCTTGATCTCGTGGGCGCTTGGCCAAGGGAAACCTTCGGTGGTTTCCGCCAGCGCGGGTTTGCCGGCCGGCGCCTTTGCGGCGGCTGCTGTCTGCCTGGTGTTGCCCGTTGGCTTCTTCATCCGCAGCTGTCCAGTTCAATGGTGGCGGAGGGATCCAGCACGATGCCCGGCGTCTCCAGCTTCCGTTTCAGGCATTCCAGTTGCAGGCGCGAAATCATGAACTGCACGTCAGGCTCCGCCGCCCCCTTGTTCGGTGACGGCAAGGCTTCGACGACGCCGCGCGAGGCGCAGTTGCTGAGATCGACGACAACGGCGTCGCTGCCGCTTTTGGCGAACTGGTCGTACTGATCGAGAAAACACGTCGCCAGTTCCGAGTTGGTGACGATCTGCTTGACGCACAGGCCGCAGGCCTCGTCCGCCGAAGCGTTGGCGATCAACAACAGGCCGCCGCCAAGGCCAGCCACCGTTCCACGCCAGGAAAACACAGAATTCTTCACAATCGATCCTATCCGTTTCATCCGGCCGTCATGCGCCAAGACGCGGCCGGGAATGTTCTCATATCGCGCCGATCGCGCAAGAGCCGGCAGAGCCATGCGGCGCCGGCATCCGCTCAGGCGCGCGGCACCGTCTCCATCGGGAAAATCATCACCGCGCCTTTCGGGCCGCTCTTGTCGGCAAGCCGCATCACCGAGCGGGTTGCCGGCGCCATGCCGAGATCGGTCAGCATGTCGGAGAAGCCGGCGGAGCCCATTCCGCGTGTCGCCGCGGCGACGCCGTCCTGCGCCAGGAAGCTCAGATCCTGCTTCTCGCTCCCCGGCGGCGCCTCGGTCAAAACCGCGATCATCCGCTCCATGCCGAAGCTGGTGTCGGTGAAAGCCAGCAGCCCCTCTTCGAGCATGGCTTGCGGGGCGAGGCGTTCGGCAACGATATGGGTGATCGAATAGTCGCTGCCGACATAGAGCACATTGATGTCGACCAGCAGATCCGAGCCGTTCTTGGCCAGCACATGCACTTCGTCGCCCGGCGACACGCGCGGCACAACCGAAGCCTGCAGCGGTTCGAGGCCATCCTTGTCGCGACGTTTGACCTGAAACTGGACGTCGACGTCCTCGGGCTTGTAGTCCGTGGCCGCCGCCAGCCGCGAAAGCCCGGTGGCGCGGAAGATGGTGCGCAGGTTCCTGGCCATTGCATCGGCCAGTTTCTGGCGGTCGTGAATGATGATCAGCGGCGGTTTGCCGCCCTCCTTCAGGCTCACGTCGCCCGATGCCGGCAGGAACCACAGCGCCGGCTTGTCTGTCGCATCCTTGTGGGCACCGGGAACAGCATTCTCGCGCATCACCGCGAGGCGGAGGTCGGCGCTCTTGCCGGGATCGACCAGCTCGATGTTGAAGCCGGTCTCCCTGGCTGTGGCCAGTTCGTCGAGAACCGAATTGACCAGAGCGGTTTCCTTTTCAAGTCCCTTGGCTATGGCCGGCCGCGCCAAGACGAGCTTATAGTCGACGGCGATCTCCGCCACCCGCGCATAGGCGTTGGCGGGAATGTCGGCGAATTTGAGCGCCGGCTTCTTGTCGAACTCGACCGGCTTGACGCGGCTTTCCAGGTTTTTTGCCGACTGCACTTCCAAAAATCCGACAGCGTCGGACAGCGGCGATAACGCCGATGGCAGGATGGCGAGCTTGCTGCCGGGGGTGAGGCGATGCAGCAGTCCGGCGCCGATCGTCGCTTCGCCGTCCTTGATGACGACAGGCCACTGCATGACTGCATCGGTCTTGTCGGTGCCGAAGACGCGGGCATCCAGTTCGCCCTCGAACAGCGGTGTCGGCCGGGTGCGGCTGTCGGCCGAATATTGCTGCAGCACGGCCTGGCCGAGCTGGCGATAGGTGACGTTGGGATTCTCGGCCAGTTTGGACAGGATGGTGAAGGTGAACAGGCCCAAGCGCGGCGCATCCGCGATGCCCTTGGGCAACGGCATCTCGGGCGTCGTCTCCACCGTCTGCGCGGCATAGAAGGCGACCAGCTTGCCCTTGGTGATCGGTTCGCCACCGGTCGGCGTCAGGGTGAAGGCGGGCTTGCGCGTGCCATTGTCGTCGATGCCGCGCGAGCCGGCGACCGAAATCACCTCGTCATAGGCCTCGATCGCGGCAGCCCGCTCGGACTCGTTGCCGCCGACCAGGTCGGCGAACTCGACCTTGCGCTCCAGCTCGTCATCGACCTCGACGGCGCGTGTCGCGGTTCCGGAATGGCAGCAGTCGAACACAACCCAGACGAAAGCACCCTTGTCGCGGATGGCGTCGAGTGCCGCGCCGATTTCGTTGTCGATCAGCGCATTGGGCACGCCGGCATCACGGTTGATCCATTTGCCGATATCTACGGGCAGGAAGATCTCGTCGAGCCCGTCGGTCTCGTCGCCCTTGACCATCTGCGGCTGCTGGGCACCGTGACCGGACAGATGCAGATAGACGAAATCGTCGCGCTGAACCTTGGCGGCAAGGTCGGCCAATGCAGCCTTGATCGCCGCATGGGTCGGCAGGCCACTGGCGCCGGGGACATCCTTGGCGAGCAGCGTGACGTTTTCCGGCGCGAAGCGCACGGGGTCGGGCACATTCTTCAGCAGATAGTCGTGGACGAGGGCTGCATCGTTCTTCGGCCCGACAAGCCAGTTCCTCTGCGGCAGGTTGGGATATTCGGTGCAGGCGACCAGCAGCGCATGGTAGATGCGCGATGCGGCCATGGTTCGGAACGATACCATGCCGGCCATGGTCAAGGCGGACGTGCCGACCAGCAGCGTCCGCCGCGTCAATTTGATCATGATTGCTTCCCCAAGCCCGACCGAATTTCCAAGCGCGGCAATCCTTGCCGAAGATATTGTCAGTATTTTGAACGTCACATCGCAGAGCAACCTGCCTGTTGCCCCGCTCCGATCGATGTTCTCGACAGCCTCGCGGGCAGAATGCTGGAAACAGTAGCAAAAAGGCCTGTTCGTCGCTATCTGGATGGGACATGGATCGTTTGTGCGCGGCACAAGCGACGCAAGGCGAGTTGGAAACAGGATCATGGCGGCAAGGGATGTGCTGACGAAGAACCAGCTGTGCGTGCTCGAGAAACTCGAGACCGCCAGCGGACCGCTCAGTGCCTACACCTTGCTCGACCAACTGCGCGAGCGCGGTTTTCGCGCGCCGCTCCAGGTCTATCGCGCGCTCGATACGCTGGTGAAGTCAGGTTTCGTGCATCGGCTCGAAAGCATCAACTCCTTCGTCGCCTGCGCCGAACCGCACGACCACAACCACTCGATGACCGCCTTCGCGATCTGCGACACATGCGGGCAGGTCACCGAAATGTCCGACCACGATGTCGGCCACCAGTTGGACGAATGGGTGCGCTCCACCGGCTTCGCCGCCAAGAAGGCGGTGATCGAATTTCGCGGGACGTGTGCCAAGTGCCTGGCCGAAGCGGCTTGAGGCCCATCGCTTCGTCATCCTAGGGCGAAGCAGGAGCGAAGCGACGTCGCGGAGACCCTAGGATCCATGCCGTGACATGAGAATGTCGCGGCGGCCCAGATTTAAGGATACTTGGCGCAGCCTCGGAAGCGGCTTCATTTTGCACCGTTGCATCCAAGGCTAATGTAACGGCATGGATCCTAGGGTCTGCGCTCCGCTTCGCGTCGCTCCGCCCTAGGATGACGACGACGGCTAATGCGCCTCGTCCCAGTTGTTCGCCGCCCGCGCGTCGACATGCAGCGGCACCGACATCGAGACCGCCGGCATCGCCGCGTTCTCCATGACGTGACGCACGACCGGGATCGTTGCCTCGACTTCCGCCTCGACGGTCTCGAAGATCAATTCGTCATGCACCTGCAGCAGCATGCGTGCCGAAAGGCCTGCTTTTTCCAGAGCCTCCTCCATGCGGATCATGGCACGGCGGATGATGTCGGCGGCGGTGCCTTGCAGGCGGGCGTTGATCGAGGCGCGCTCGTTGAACGCGCGGAGCGAGGGATTGGACGATCTTATATCGGGGTAATGGATGCGGCGGCCGAAGATCGTTTCGACAAAGCCATGCTCGCGGGCATAGGCCTTGGTCTCCTCGATATAGTCTCGGATGCCGGGGAAGCGCTCGAAATACTTCTTGATGTAGTTGCCTGCCTCCTCGCGCGGGATCGACAACTGATTGGCGAGACCGAAGGCCGAAATGCCGTAGATGATGCCGAAATTGATCGCCTTGGCGCGGCGGCGGACTTCCGAAGGCATGCCTTCGACCGGCACGTTGAACATCTCCGACGCGGTGATGGCATGGATGTCGGCGCCGTCGGCGAAAGCCTGCCGCAATTGCGGGATTTCGGCGACATGGGCGAGCACCCGCAGCTCGATCTGGCTGTAGTCGGCCGAGACCAGGCGGTGGCTCTTGTCGGTGATGAAGGCGGTCCTGATCTTGCGGCCTTCGGCGGTGCGAACCGGGATGTTCTGCAGGTTCGGGTCGGAGGACGACAGCCGGCCCGTCGTCGTCGCGGCCAGCGCGTAGGACGTGTGGACGCGCTTGGTGTCGGGATGGATGAAGCCGGGCAGCGCATCAGTATAGGTCGATTTCAGCTTGGTCAGCTGGCGCCAGTCGACGATCTTGCGCGGCAGTTCGTGGCCTTCCGCGGCGAGATCTTCGAGAAGCTGCGCCGACGTCGACCACTGGCCGGTCTTGGTCTTGGAACCGCCGGGCAGGCCCATGCGCCCGAACAGGATGTCGCCGAGCTGCTTTGGCGAGCCGATGTTGATGCGTTCGCCGATGAGCTGGTAGATTTCCTCTTCAAGGCGAGCGGCGCCCTGGGCCAGTTCGCCGGAGAGCCGCGACAGGATCTGCCGGTCGACCGAGATGCCGCGCTGTTCCATGCGCGCCAGCACCGGCACCAGCGGCCGCTCCAACCGCTCATAGACAGACACCAGGCCCTTGGCGGCAAGCCGCGGTTTCAGCACCAGCCAGAGCCGAAGCGTCACATCGGCGTCCTCAGCGGCATGAGCCGTCGCCTTGTCGATGTCGACCTGATCGAAACCGACGGAGCTTTTGCCCGAGCCGGTCACATCCTTGAGTTGGAGAGGGGTATGACCGAGCCACTTTTCGGCAAGCGCATCCATGCCATGACCATGGGGCGTGCCGGCATCGAGCACGTAGGAGATCAGCATGGTGTCGTCGAACGGCGCGACATCGATGCCGTAGCGGCTCATGATCACAAGATCGTATTTCAGATTCTGCGCCACCTTGAGAACCGATCGGTCTTCGAGCAGCGGTTTCAGCACGGCCAGCGCCTCGCGCAGCGCAATCTGGTTTTCGAGCGCGCCACCACCGAGCAGGTCGCCATTGCCGCTCATGTGGGCAAAAGGAATGTAGGCGGCGCGGCCGGGCGCTGTGGCGATGGCCATGCCGATGAGTTCGGCCTGCATCGGATCAGCCGATGTTGCCCGGACATCGAAGGCGGCGATGCCCGCCTCCCGTGCCTCGGCCACCCAGGCTTTCAGGGTCGAGACATCGCGAATGCAATGATAGGCAGAAATATCGATCTTGCCGGTGGCCGCGCGCTCCAGCCGCAGTGCCGCGAGCAGGGAAGGGGTATCGCCTTGTTTTGACGTCTCCGCCGTCCCGCCGGCTTCGTCCGGTTCAGTGCCGGACGCGTTTCGGGCAACCGGCGGCAACCCGGCCCCGACATCTGGGCCATGAGCATGATCGGCGCGTTCGACGGTGACCGCGACGGCCTGGACGTCGCCGGCCTCGGTGCTGGTCGCTTCCGCCACACGGCGGGTCAGTGACGTGAATTCCATGGTCTTGAGGAAACCGATCAGCTTCGGACCGTCCGGCGCGTGCAGCACGAAATCCTCCAGTCCCTCGGTCACCGGCACATCGTTCATCAGCGTCACCAGCTGACGAGAAATGCGCGCCTTGTCGGCATTGGCGATGATCGATTCGCGCCTCTTGTCCTGCTTGATCTCGCCGGCCCGGGCCAGCAGCGTGTCGAGGTCACCGAACTGTTCGAGCAGTTGCGCCGCCGTCTTCGGCCCTATGCCGGGCACACCAGGCACATTGTCGACCGAATCGCCGGTCAGCGCCTGCAGGTCGACCATCTTCTCCGGCGGCACGCCCCATTTTTCTATGACTTCCGGAATGCCGATCTGGCGGTCCTTCATCGGGTCGTACATGGCGACCGTATCGCCAACCAGCTGCATCAGGTCCTTGTCGGAGGAGATGATGGTGGTATCGCCGCCGGCTTCGCAGGCGAGCCTCGCATAGGTGGCGATCAGATCGTCGGCCTCGTAGCCTTCGATCTCGACGCAGGGCAGGTTGAACGCCCTGGTCGCCTGGCGGATCAGGCCGAATTGCGGGATCAGATCTTCCGGCGGTGCCGAGCGGTTGGCCTTGTATTCGGGGTAGAGGTCGTTGCGGAAGGTTTTCGACGAATAGTCGAAAATGACGGCGAAATGCGTTGGCACAATGCCTACATCGGTGTTGCGGGCGTCGAGCATCAGCTTCCACAGCATGTTGCAGAAGCCGGAAACGGCGCCCACCGGCAGGCCGTCGGATTTGCGGGTCAGCGGCGGCAGCGCGTGATAGGCACGGAAGATGTAGCCGGAGCCGTCGACAAGGAAGAGATGATCGCCTTTTTTCATGCCGGCAGGGATAGCGCGGCGCGGCGGCTTGGTCCATGCCAAAGGCAGCGTCGACTATCGGTTCCGGCAACACCCTGACAGATCGCCGTCACCCTGCTCACGCCTATGTTACAAAACTGTAATTTTCGTGCCCTTGAATCGCCACGTTCAGAGACCCAAATACACGTCATCGGCAGTTTTCGCCGAGTCCGGAGCAAGGCCCGTCCCCCGCCTAATCCGGACACCTGCGGCAGCCTATCCCCCCTCTCCGGGCTGCCGCATCGTTTCGAGTAGAAGGCCGCCGTGGTTCCCCCTCCACCACGGCGGTCTTTTTTATCCCAGACAGACGTTTGCAGCCCGTGGTCCAATGATCGCGGGCTTTTCGTTTTCCTGTCCTGCCTTTACGGTTCGGGTTCTGAATCGAAAGGCTTCACATATGTCCGCAATTTCCCCCGTCCTCGACCGTCTCGACAACAATCTCGACCAGAGCCTCGAGCGCCTGTTCGGCTTGCTCAAGATCAAGTCGATCTCCACCGATCCGGCCTTTGCCGCCGATTGCCGCAAGGCGGCGGAATGGCTGGTGGCCGAACTCAAGCTGATCGGCTTCGACGCCAGCGTTCGCGACACACCAGGCCACCCGATGGTGGTTGCGCACCATGACGGCCCGGCCGGTTCGCCGCATGTGCTGTTTTACGGCCATTATGACGTTCAGCCGGTCGATCCGATCGAATTGTGGGAAAGCGATCCGTTCGCGCCTGCTGTCAAGGAGGTCGGGCCGGATCACAAGGTGATCACCGGACGCGGGTCGGCCGACGACAAAGGCCAGTTGATGACCTTCGTAGAGGCTTGCCGCGCCTGGAAACAGGTGCACGGCAATCTGCCTTGCCGCATCACCATCCTGTTCGAGGGCGAAGAGGAATCCGGCTCGCCCTCGTTGAAGCCGTTCCTCGAAGCCAATGCCGACGAACTCAAGGCCGATTTCGCGCTGGTTTGCGATACCGGCATGTGGGACCGCGAGACGCCGTCGATCTGTGTGGGATTGCGCGGGCTGGTCGGCGAGGAGATCACGGTGAAGGCGGCCGATCGCGACCTGCATTCCGGCCTCTATGGCGGTGCCGCCGCCAATCCGATCCGGATCCTGGCCAGGGTGCTGGCCGATATCCACGACAAGGACGGCCATATCACCATCCCCGGCTTCTATGACGGCGTCGAGGAAACACCGTCGCAGATCCTGAAATCATGGGAGACGCTCGGCGAGACCGCCGAGACGTTCCTCGGACCGGTCGGCCTGTCGATCCCGTCGGGCGAAAAGGGCCGCTCCGTGCTGGAGTTGACCTGGGCGCGGCCGACGGCCGAGTTCAACGGCATCATCGGCGGCTATACCGGCAAGGGCTTCAAGACGGTGATCGCGGCGGAAGCCTCGGCGAAGGTGTCGTTTCGCCTTGTCCACAAGCAGGATCCCAAGAAAATTCGCGCTGCGTTCCAGAAATTCGTCAAGGAGCGGATTCCGGCCGACTGTTCGGTCGAATTCCATCCGCATGGCGGCTCGCCGGCAATCCAGCTTTCCTACGACTCGCCCTTCCTCGCCAAGGCCAAGAATGCGCTGTCCGACGAATGGCCGAAGCCGGCGGTGACGACGGGCAGCGGCGGCTCCATTCCGGTTGTCGGCGATTTCCAGACCTATCTCGGTATGGAATCGCTGCTGGTCGGGTTCGGCCTCGACGACGACCGCATCCACTCGCCCAACGAGAAATACGAGCTCAGCTCCTTCCACAAGGGCCAGCGCTCCTGGGCGCGGATTCTCGATGCCTTGACGCGCTGAGCGGCGGAAACTCCTGTTTTCCTGTTGATTTTTCAGCGGATCGCGGCGAGGACGGGCCACAAGACAAAGCGCTGCAGCGTCCCTTGCGGGTCAGGGGACACTGTAGAGCTCGACCGGAGAAGACAATGGCCGATATCCGTTTCCATAAAAACGACCTGCCCGACCTCTCGCACTACAATGTCGGGGCAGTGGCCATCGACACCGAGACGCTCGGGCTCAATCCGCATCGTGACCGGCTGTGCGTGGTGCAGATTTCGCCCGGCGACGGCACGGCCGACGTCATCCAGATCGCGCCTGGCCAGAAGAAGGCGCCGAACCTCGTCAGCCTGCTGCGGAACCGTGGCGTAACCAAGCTGTTCCACTACGGACGCTTCGATCTTGCCGTGCTCTACAATGCGTTCGGCGTGATGCCGGAGCCGGTGTTCTGCACCAAAATCGCCTCGCGGCTGACCCGCACCTACACCGACCGCCACGGGCTGAAGGACATCTGCTTCGAGCTTCTTGGCGTTGGCCTCTCCAAGGCGCAGCAATCGTCGGACTGGGCGGCCGAGACGCTGTCGCCCGAACAGCTCGAATATGCCGCTTCCGACGTGCTCTATCTGCACCGTTTGCGCGATGTGCTCGCCGGACGCCTGGCGCGCGATGGGCGGACCAAGGAGGCCGATGCCTGCTTCCGCTTCCTGCCGACGCGTGCCAAGCTTGACCTGATGGGCTGGGACGAAGAGGATATCTTTGCCCACAGCTGACGGTCGTCCGGCCAGCACATCGCGCAGCCGGTACCGGCTGGAACCGGATGCGGGCCGCGGCGTTCTGTCGGCTCAGTTTGTCGGTGCAATTGGGGGATGATGACATGGCGGACAGAAAGCCGATTGCGACCGCGCCGACAGACGGCTCCAAGGTCTCCGTCACGTGGAAGGACAGCGACGGCGTGATCAACGAATCCATCGCGCAATATCGCGACGACGGCTGGTGGGTCTATATCGACAGTCACACGCAAAAGAAGGTCGAGCCGACCAGCTGGCGCCCTGCCGCAAGCGACGATGACGACTAGAGCAGTTCACCGTTTCACGGAAACGGCGAGCTGCTCTAACTCTTTGTTTTGACGCAATTTTGGACGGAAAACCGCTTTACACTTTTCCTAGAATTGCTCTAGTGATGGCGCCGCTGGTGAGGCTGGTCGCTTTCGAATAGCCTGAAGCCGTTGATATCGAGGCCGATTCGGAGCTTTCCGTTCCGCCGTCGCCCTCTTGCTCGGAGGAACTCTCTATGGGTGTCGAAAGCCTGCTCGTCTTCATCATCATCGGTGCCATCGCCGGCTGGCTCGCCGGTCTTATCGTTTCCGGTTTCGGCTTCGGCCTTATCGGCAACATCATCGTCGGCATCGTCGGCGCGTTCATCGCCGGCTGGCTGTTTCCGAGGATCGGATTTTCCATCGGCGGCGGCACTCTCGCCGCGATCATCCATGCCACCATCGGCGCCATCATCCTGCTGGTGCTGGTCAA
Organism: Mesorhizobium sp. M7A.F.Ca.CA.004.12.1.1; assembly: GCF_003997835.1. Classification (NCBI taxonomy): domain Bacteria; kingdom Pseudomonadati; phylum Pseudomonadota; class Alphaproteobacteria; order Hyphomicrobiales; family Phyllobacteriaceae; genus Mesorhizobium; species Mesorhizobium sp. M7A.F.Ca.CA.004.12.1.1. The sequence goes on along the minus strand of NZ_RZRK01000031.1, from coordinate 886 downwards.
GGTCCTGAAACGAGCCTGAGGCTCGACAACGCAAAGAGCGCGCCATGAAACAGAATACGCTCTATCTCGTCATTGGCGCGCTCGTCGTCGTGGTCATTGCCCTCGGCATCTACGTCTATCGCGAGCAGACCAAACCCAAGGGCGTCGAACTCAAGATCGACGACAAGGGCATTTCGATCCAGCAGAACTGAGCCGTCGAACGGCACATGCAGGAGCACGACATGGTGGCTTCTGACGCTCCGGAAGACGTCGATCAGCCCAGAATTACCGTTGCGGAATGGGAGAGGCTGAACAGGCCGCCAAGACGCGAGGCGCTGCTGCGCTATCATTGGCGGGTGTTTCGCTTCCTGAGGACATCCGCGCCGGTCAGCGAATTGCAGGGGCGAGAGCAGGCTTTCCGCGATACGATCATAGCCACCGTAGCCTTCAACCGGCCCGAAATGATCGAATGGCAAATCCACCTGGTACGCAGATACCTGGCCGAGCACGAAAGCTACATCGTTTTCGACAACAGCAACAAGGACGATGCAAGGGAAGCGATCCGCGATCTCTGCCGTCGCCAGCATGTCCCCTATGTGGCATTGCCGAAGAACAGGCTGGTCGTCAGCAGATCGCACGGTCAAGCGCTCAACTGGATCGTGCGGAATTTCTTGCCTGGGTTCGGGCCGAAGCTTTTCGGCTTCATCGATCATGACATCTTTCCAACTGAACCATTTTCGATCCGCGACCGAATGGAGGGCAAGAGCCTATACGGCAGCGTGCGGCGCGATACGCCGACACCAGGCGGCTGGTTCCTGTGGCCCGGCTTCTGTTTTTTCCATGGAAGCCTGTTGCGGCGGCGGCTGGATTTCGCCCCGAGCTACAAGTTTCATATGGATTCCGGCGG
>NZ_RZRK01000319.1:0-6566 GCF_003997835.1 Mesorhizobium sp. M7A.F.Ca.CA.004.12.1.1 | reverse complement strand
TGCCTGGCGTTGCGCCAGATGGCGTAATTGCCCGCATAGGCTTCGACGCAGCCGCGCCGTCCGCAGCGACATAGCGCGCCGTTCGGCCGATGGATCATGTGGCCGAATTCGCCGCCCGAAGAATGGGTGCCGGTGAACAATTCGCCCTTCAGCACCAGTCCCATGCCGATGCCGTGCGACAAAAGGATAGCGATGAAATCGTCGCGGTAACGATCGGGGTCGCGCCAGCGCAGCGCCACCGCCATCATGTTGCAGTCGTTCTCCATTATGGCAGGGATGCCGAACTCGTCTTCGAATATGTCAGCGAAGGCGATGTCGGTGTGCGGCGTGATCGGCGACCACAGCATGGCGCGGGCACGGGTGTCGGTGATGCCCTGGATGGCCAGCGCGATGCGGGCGATGCTGCGCACGTCCAGGTCGGGATCTGCCAGGCGGCGCCGCACGATGGCCGTGCATTCCCCGATCAGCGACTCGCGCGACATCGTCAGCGTGTCCAGCCGGCGCTGTTCCTCGGATATCACCTGGCCGGCATAGTCGATGACGGCGACGGAGAGGAAGTTCAGCGACAGCACCACGGTCATTACCGCGGCCGCTTCCGGATTGAGACTGAGGCCGACCTGCGGCCGGCCGCGTTTGAGCGAGCCGGCCTCGCTCGGCTTGCTTTCGGTCAGGATGCCTTCGACGATCAGGTCGGATGAAATCGCCGAGATGGTCGAATGGCTGAGGCTTGTGGTCGCGGCGATCTCGGTTCGTGACGGCTGTCCGGCGCGGCGCACTGCCGCGATCACCATGGCGCGGTTGCGGCGGCGCAGATCGTCGTGGCGGATTCCGACCGACATGTTCTTTCATATCCTCCCGGTCGCCGCGGTTCCTCCTGCCCCTGGAACGCTGTCGGTGACGCCGGTAAATACTGGCAGAAGCTGCATGCCGTGTCATTTATTTATTCCGAGACTCGAAAAAAACTCGAAATGACATCAAAATCCATCAGAATCGATGTTGACAGCGTTCGGGCGTTGGCCCAGTATTTTTTCGAGGCTCGAAAAAATAGAGCCTCTGTGCCGGCCCTCGGGTCAGTTTGGTCGCGCCATACGCGGCGCAGGGAGGATAATATGAAAAGATTCACGGCCGCCATCCTGGCGGGTGCCGCCATGTCGCTGACGCTCGCGTCTGTCGCGCAGGCGAAGGACAAGGTTGTCGGCGTTTCGTGGTCCAACTTCCAGGAAGAACGCTGGAAGACCGACGAGGCCGCCATGAAGACGGCGATCGAGGCCGCCGGCGACAAGTACATCTCCGCCGATGCGCAGTCCAATCCCGGCAAGCAGCTTACCGATGTCGAAAGCCTGATCTCGCAGGGCGCTAATTCCCTGATCATCCTGGCGCAGGACGCTTCGGCCATCGGCCCGGCCGTGCAGAAGGCGCTGGACGAAGGCATTCCGGTCGTCGGCTATGACCGGCTGATCGAGAACAAGGACGTCTTCTATCTGACCTTCGACAACAAGGAAGTCGGCCGCATGCAGGCCCGCGAAGTGTTCAAGGTCAAGCCGGAAGGCAACTACGTCTTCATCAAGGGCTCCGGTGCCGATCCCAATGCCGACTTCCTGTTCTCGGGCTCGATGGAAGTGCTCAAGGAAGCCATCGACAGCGGCAAGATCAAGAATGTCGGCGAAGCCTACACGGATGGCTGGCTGCCCGCCAACGCCCAGAAGAACATGGAGCAGTTCCTGACCGCCAACGACAACAAGGTCGACGCGGTGGTCGCGGCCAATGACGGCACTGCCGGTGGCGTCGTCGCGGCGCTGACGGCTCAAGGCTTGGCCGGCACCGTGCCGGTCTCGGGTCAGGACGGCGACCACGCCGCGCTGAACCGCATCGCCCTCGGCACGCAAACCGTGTCGGTGTGGAAGGACGCGCGGGAGCTCGGCAAGAATGCCGCCGAGATCGCCTCGCAACTGGCCGACGGCAAGAAGACGAGCGACATCGCCGGCGCCAAGGACTTCACGACGCCGGGCGGCAACACCGTCAAGTCGCTGTTCCTGACCCCGGTTGCCATCACCAAGGACAATCTCAACGTCGTCATCGACGCCGGCTGGATCAAGAAGGACGAAGTCTGCGCGGGTGTCGCCGCCGGCACCGTGGCGGCCTGCAACTGATCCGTACCACTTTGCAATATCTGAACGCCGCGGCCCAAAAGCCGCGGCGTTTTCTCAAAGAATTCTGTTTCCGCATCATGCGGATAGCTTCTAGGCTGGGCTCCGGCATGCGCGTCAGACGGCCAGCCGGTGGGAGGAAACCATGACCGATACGACGTCAAACCCGCAGACCGATACGGCGCGCGCGTCGGAACTCGGCGCCGTCGCCCGGTTCCTGAAGGCGACCGAGATCGACACCCGCATGCTCGGCATGATCGGCGCGCTGCTGGTTATCTGGATTGGGCTGCATGTCATTTCCAGCCTGCGCCTTGGCGTCAATCCGCTCGATTTCGACAGCCGCACCTTTCTCACGCCGCGCAATCTGTGGAACCTGTCGGTGCAGACATCCGCGGTTGCCATCATGGCCTGCGGCATGGTGCTGGTCATCGTCATGCGCAACATCGACCTGTCGGTCGGTTCCGCCGAGGGCCTGATCGGCATGGTGATGGGATTTGCCCAGGTGCATTTCCTGGTGCGCTTTGTCGGGCTCGAACTCGGCAACCCGTGGATCTGGGTCCTGGCACTGGTCATCGGCCTGGCGCTCGGCCTGTTGATCGGCGCTTTTCAAGGCTTCGTCATCGCCTATCTCGAAGTGCCCGCCTTTATCGTGACGCTGGGCGGCCTGCTGGTCTGGCGCGGTGCCGCCTGGTGGGTCACTTCAGGCCAGACCGTGGCGCCGCTTAACGCCACTTTTCAGCTGATGGGCGGTGGGCCGGCGGGATCGATCGGCGCGACCTGGAGCTGGGTCGTTGGGATCGTCGCCTGCCTCGCCGTGGTGTTTGGGCTGTTCAACGGGCGGGTGCAGCGCAAGCGTTTCCGGTTTCCGCTACGTCCGATCTGGGCCGAGGCGCTGCTTGGAGTCGTCACCTGCGGCGCCATCATGGGTGCGGTCTGGCTCGCCAACTCCTACCCCTGGCCGATCGGCATCGTGAACAGATATGCGGCCGCCAACAACATCACCGTTCCCGAAGGCGGCCTGTTCATCGCCCACGGTATCGCGATACCGGTGCTGATGGCTGTCGCCGTCGGGCTGGTCATGACCTTCATCACCAACCGCACCCGTTTCGGCCGCTATGTGTTCGCCATCGGCGGCAATCCCGAGGCGGCCAATCTCGCCGGCATCAACACGCGATGGATCACCATGAAGGTGTTCATGATCATGGGCGTGCTGGCCACGATTGCCGCGGCGATCTCCTCGGCCCGGCAGAATTCGGCCACCAACGTGCTTGGAACGCTCGACGAACTGCTCGTCATTGCAGCCGCCGTGATCGGCGGCACGTCGCTTGCCGGCGGATCGGGAACGATCATCGGCGCCATGCTGGGCGCCCTGCTGATGCAGTCGCTGCAGTCCGGCATGGTGCTGCTCGGCGTCGACTCGCCGCTGCAGAGCATCGTCGTCGGGGCCGTACTGGTCATCGCCGTGTGGCTCGACACCGTCTATCGCAAGCGCGTCTAGGAGGGCATGCCATGAATGACAAGACTGCTCCTGCAGCCACCGCGCTGATCGACATGAGGAACATCTCGATCGCGTTTGGCGGCATCCGCGCCGTCGACGACGCCTCGATCGATCTTTTCCCCGGCGAGGTCGTGGCGCTGCTCGGCCACAATGGCGCCGGCAAGTCGACATTGATCAAGATCCTGTCCGGCGCCTACAAGCGCGATTCGGGCCAGATCTTCGTCAACGGCGAGGAGGCATCGATCTCCAATCCACGCGACGCCAAGAAATACGGCATCGAGACGATCTACCAGACGCTGGCGTTGGCCGACAATGTCGACGCCGCCGCCAATCTGTTCCTCGGCCGCGAGCTGATGACCGCCTGGGGTACGCTCGACGACGTTGCCATGGAGGCCGAGGCGCGCAAGGTGATGGGCCGGCTCAATCCCCGCTTCCAGCGCTTCAAGGAGCCGGTGATCAAGCTGTCGGGCGGCCAGCGGCAATCGGTGGCGATCGCGCGTGCGATCCTGTTCAACGCCCGCATCCTGATCATGGACGAGCCGACGGCGGCGCTTGGTCCGCAGGAAACGGCGCAGGTCGGCGAACTGGTCAAGCAGCTCAAGTCCGATGGCATCGGCATCTTCCTGATCAGCCACGACATCCACGATGTGTTCGAGCTTGCCGACCGGGTCTGCGTCATGAAGAACGGTCAGGTCGTTGGCACCGCCCGCACCACCGATGTCACCCAGGACGAGGTGCTGGGGATGATCATTCTTGGCAAATGCCCGCCGGGCGCCATTCCAGGACCGGGTGCGCTGAAGATCGCAGCCTGAGATCAAGCCAGCTCGCCGTTGCCGGACACGTGATATGCCAGCCGTAAGGATGGCTTGGCCGTGGCATTGTGTTGGCACGGCGACTTGCCCATAAAGGTCCGATATCGCTCAGGGACCGCACGATCCGTTGAAGAAGCTTTTCCCGATCATCGCCTTTATCGCCGTCGCACTAATCAGCATGGTGATGGCAGGTTTCGCCTATTTCGCCACACAGGAAGCCGCGCGCATCAAGTTCGAGGCGACTGCCGACGACGCGCTCAACCGGATCGAGAGCCGCATCGACCTGCATCTGTCGCTGCTGCGCTCGACGCAGGCCCTGTTCGACGCCCGCAATGGCGATATTTCTCGCAATGAGTTCAAGGCGTTCTTCAACGCGCTCGATGTCGACAAGAATTTCGCCGGCTTGCGCGGCATCGGTTTCCTCAGGCTGGCAAAGACGGGCGACAAGGCGACGGTCGAACGCGATATGCTGCACGATTATGGCGTCAGTCATCCAATCTACCCGGATACCACGCAACCCTGGCGTACCCCTATCGTGCTGTTCGAACCGCTGGATCCATCCAACCAAGCCGCCATCGGCTACGACATGTTCAGCGAACCGATGCGGCGTGTGGCGATCGAAAAGGCGATGTCCGACGACCAGCAGCACGCCAGCGGGTTGGTGCAACTGGGCCAGGACACGGGCGCCTCGCAGACGTTCACCGGCTTCTTCGTTTTCGTGCGGCTCAATGTCGAAACCGCTCCCGACGTCATCAATGCTTCGAGATCCTCGACATCAGGTTTTCTCTATGCGGCCTTCCGGGCTCGCGATCTGTTCCAGACCGCGCTCAGCCGGTCGCCGCTACTGCCGGTCAACACCGAAATCTATGACGGCGATGGTGCCGTGAGCGGCGACAATCTGCTGTTCCGGTCGGAGACGCCGCCGGCTTCGACTTTCGGGGACAGGCTGCTGGTCACCCGAAAGATCATCGTCGCCGGACGGCCATGGACTGTCCTGTTCCGGCCGACAAGCGCCTTCTCGCAGCCGTCGTCGCGCGCCATTCCGGTGATGCTGGGGCTATTCGGCCTGCTGTTGGCGGGCGCCATCGCGCTGGTGGCGCGATATCAGGAGCGGGCCTATGAGGCAGCGTCGCGGTTGCACGAAACCACGGAAAAGAGCCTGATCGAAAAAGACCTGATGCTGCAGGAGATGAAGCATCGCATCAAGAATTCGATCACCAGGGTGCTGGCGATCGCGCGCCAGACGGCATCGCGGGCTACCGACGTCAACGAGTTTTCCGCATCTTTCTCGGCCAGGCTGCAGGCGATGGCAGCGTCCCAGGACATGCTGACGCGCTCTCGCTGGCAGAAGGCCGATCTTGGCGATCTCTTGCGCATCGAACTCGGCCAGGTGTTCGGCAAGGAGTTGCCCGAGGGGCTGCTGTCAGGGCCGCAAGTGCTGCTTGACGAAACCACGACGCAAGCGCTCGGCCTGACCTTCCACGAACTGGCGACGAATGCGCTGAAATACGGCGAAGCCGGCAATTCCGTGGGGGCACTGAAAGTGGATTGGTCTCTGGAGGGGCGTGGGCGCGACAGGACGCTGGCCCTCAACTGGCGCGAAAACGGGCAGAAGAAACTCGAAGCTCCCGCCGAAACCGGCTTCGGCACCAAGCTGATCGATCTCAACGTGACGCGCGAATTACGCGGTACGATCAAGCGCGACTACCAGGCCAATGGGCTGAACGTGGAAATCAAAATTCCACTCGCCAATTGAGCGCGACCTTCTCCCGAAAAGGATCAAGCGTCCGGACATGAAAAATCCGAAGGCCAGCAGACCAGCCTCCGGATCGACGTTTCGATTATCGCCGAATTAGTTGCAGCGAGCCGTGTAGATCCGGCCGCGATGATCGCGATATTGGCAATAGCCGTTGCGCAGATTGCGCACCAGCAGGCCGGAACCGGCGCCAACGGCCGCGCCGATCAGCGCGCCCTTGCCGCCGCCGACCAAGCCGCCGACACCGGCGCCGATCAAGCCGCCGCCAACCACGTCCTGTTCGGTCGAGGTGCAGCCGCTGACGGCAACCACCGCAACCAGGGCAATAATCATCTTCCGCATAGAGTCACTCC
>NZ_RZRK01000318.1:0-6571 GCF_003997835.1 Mesorhizobium sp. M7A.F.Ca.CA.004.12.1.1 | reverse complement strand
CTCTACGACCACGTTGCGCGCCGCACCGGCTTCATCGAGTATGATTTGCTGTAGATAGACAATGTTCATCCCCTTTTTCCTCGAACTGAAGGCCGCGCGTGTTCCCGTTTCGCTCAGGGAATATCTGTCGCTGCTGGAGGGGCTGGAAGCCGGGCTGGTCGACTACGACGTCGAAGGCTTTTATTACCTCGCCCGTGCGGCGCTGGTGAAGGACGAGCGCCACATCGACCGCTTCGACCAGGTGTTTGCCCATGTCTTCAAGGGCATCGAAGCACTGGGCGGGCCGGATGCCGTCGATGTCGCCAATATCCCTGAGGAATGGTTGCGCCGCCTCACCGAAAAGCACCTGAGCGATGAAGAGAAAAAACTGGTCGAGGCGCTGGGCGGTTTCGAGAAACTGATGGAAACCTTGAAGCAGCGGCTGCAGGAGCAAAAAGGCCGCCACCAGGGCGGCTCGAAATGGATCGGCACCGGCGGCACCTCGCCTTTCGGCGCCTATGGCTACAATCCCGAAGGTGTGCGTATCGGCCAGCATGAAAGCCGCAACCGCCACGCGGTGAAGGTGTGGGACAGACGTGAGTTCAGGAATTTCGACGATGCCGTCGAACTCGGCACCCGCAACATCAAGATCGCGCTGAAGCGCTTGCGTCGCTGGGTGCGCGAAGGCGCCGAGGAGGAATTCGACCTGCCCGGCACCATCCACGCCACCGCCGAACATGGCTATCTCGACGTGCAGACGCGGCCCGAACGGCGCAACGCGGTGAAGCTTTTGATGTTCTTCGATGTCGGCGGCTCGATGGACGACCACATCAAGAGCGTCGAGGAGCTGTTCTCGGCTGCCCGCGCCGAATTCCGCCAGCTCGAATATTTTTATTTCCACAACTGCCTCTATGAGGGCGTGTGGAAGGACAATCGCCGCAGGCATGCCGAGGTGATTCCGACCTTCGACCTCATCCATAAATACGGTCCGGACTACAAGGTGATCGTCGTCGGCGACGCCTCGATGAGCCCTTACGAGATCGCTCACCCCGGCGGTTCGGTCGAGCACTGGAATCCGGAGGCAGGCAGCGTCTGGCTCGGCCGCCTGCTGCAGCAATGGCCGAACGCGGTATGGCTGAACCCCGAAGACCCCAAGAACTGGGGCTACACCCATTCGATTGCGATGATCCGCGACATCTTCGGCGGCCGCATGTTCCCGCTGACGCTGGCCGGGCTCGAAGGCGCGACCAAGCAGCTTTCAAGGAAGCATTAGTTGTCAGAGGTGCGGAACCATCACCTCAGAGACCATCAATCGTGAAAGTTGGCGCCGCCCCTCACTGTCCTGCCGGACATCTCTCCCCGTAAACGGGGCGAGAGGGCCTGGCCGCAACGCCGGCGCCTTTCTTGCAACGCTGACAATTGGCGAAATCGCGGACGACAGGGCCCCTCGCCCCGTTTACGGGGAGAGGATGCCGGCAGGCAGGTGAGGGGCGGCGCAGACGCCTGAAGAAGGGGGAATTCAACCTTGGAACGTCAGACACTGGGCAGTCGTGTAACAAATGCCTATCTTGACGCGAATATCCGGTTGCAATCAACAACGAGCCGGCAAGGCTGAGGAGATCACATGGACACCCATACCTACCCTGTAACTCGCACCGACGCCGAATGGCGCGCCCGGCTGACGCCGGAGCAGTATGCCGTCATGCGCGGTCACGGCACCGAACGGCCGGGAAGCTGCGCCTTGCTCTACGAGAAGCGCGCCGGCACCTTTTCCTGCGCCGGCTGCGACCAGCCCTTGTTCGAATCCAAGCTGAAGTTCGAGAGCGGCACCGGCTGGCCGAGCTTCAACGACCCGGTGCCGGGCTCGGTCGAAAACACCGTCGACCGCAGCTACGGCATGGTTCGCACCGAATGTCATTGCGCCCGCTGCGGCAGCCATCTCGGCCATGTCTTCGAGGACGGCCCGCCGCCGACCGGCCTGCGCTATTGCATCAACGGGGTGGCGCTGAAATTCGAGCCTTCGGCCTGAGCCATCCGGGTTCGACACTATTATGAAAGGGCGGCATCTGTCGCCCTTTTCGTTTAAGTATCCGTTGCCCCCCTCTGGGCAGACGATCAGACCACGATCATCGCCACCAGCCACAGCGTAGCGCCCAGCGTCATCATCCAGGCCTTGGCACCGGGTATCTTTTCGGTGGTCCGCCACACCGCCAAGGTTAGGAACAGGCTGTAGGGCACCGACGCGAAATGCACTGCCAGCACAAGCCCGAGCGGCAACTTCAATCCGAGCAGAACGAGCGCCAGCACCGATGCGGCGATGCTGACCGCGGTGCCGACGAGGACAAGGTCGCGCCAGAACAGCCGGTCGAGCGGCACCTGGCCTTGCCAGCGTGAGCGGAAAAAGGAGCCGATACCTTCTGGCAACACCGGATGTCTATCCCTGCCCCAGGACTTCGGTTACCGCGCGCTCGATACGCGAGCATTCGGTCACCAGCCAGTCGGCCATGGCTGGCCAGTTGTCCTCGGCATAGCAGTTCACCCGCCACATCGAATTGATGCCAAGACCCTCGCAACTCTGTTCCGGCCTGAGCTTCAGCCTGGCCTCGATATCGGGCTGGAATGGCTTCAACCGCGACCACGCCTGCGTGGCGCCGAACTTCTCGTTGCGACCGAAGAAGACGCCGACCTGGCTCTGCGCCGGCGCGACATACATGGAAAGAACCAAGGCGAAGTCGGGCAGCCCGCGCTGCCAGAACCAGGGTCCGCGCCTCGCCATCAGAGCCCTTTCTTCGGGATGCCGCTCGGCGAACAGCGTCCAGAAGCCGCGCTGGCGGAATTCAGAGGCGCGGCGGGCGCCGAAGTCGAATTCGCTCATGGCTCGATGCTCGCTTCGGCATCATGCTCGGCCCGAGACTGTTTCGAAATTCGCTCTGGCGAGTCATATGGTGGTGGTTTCGAGAACCGGAGCGGAGCGTACTTAAAGTACGCGAGCACCGGAAGCGCAGAAAACGCCAACAGATGGCCGCCAGAGTAGAATTTCCAGACAGTCTCTACACCATACCGAGTGCGGCCTTGTACAGATCGAGGATGGTTTCCTCTTCCTGACGCTCGGCCTGGTCCTTCTTGCGCAGCCGGATGATCGTGCGCATCGCCTTGGTGTCGAAGCCGGTGCCCTTGGCCTCGGCGAACACTTCCTTGATGTCGTCGGAAATCGTCTTCTTCTCTTCCTCGAGCCGCTCTATGCGCTCGATGAAGGCACGCAGCTGGCCGGCGGCAACAGTCTGGCTGGTATCGGTGATATCGTCGGCCATATTTTTCTCCAAAAGCATCGGCTCCGCGACTCGCGGACGACTGCGGCAAAATTTGAGCCGGTTCGATGCCCGACCGGCGGCGGCGGGTCAAGCCGTTATCGACCAAGCCACAAGGGGCTGCCGCCAGAAGCCGACAGCCAGTCCGTTTTGCGAACTCTAATTGAAAGCGATCAGCAGATCCTTGGCATCGATCTGGTCGCCTGCCTTGACCAGCACCTCGGCGACCGTGCCGTCGCGCTCGGCATGCAGCGCCGTCTCCATCTTCATCGCTTCGATGGAAAGCAGCACGTCACCGGCCTTCACAGCCTGGCCGGCAGCCACCGAAAGCGCCGAGACGACGCCCGGCATCGGTGCGCCGACATGCGCCTCGTTGCCGGGTTCGGCCTTGCGGCGGGCCTTGGCGGCGGACGCGCCATGCGCCCGGTCGGGCACCTTGACACGACGCGGCTGGCCGTTGAGCTCGAAGAACACGGTGACCATGCCCTTCTCGTCGACATCGCCGATGGCCAGGCAGCGCACCACCAGCGTCTTGCCCTTCTCGATGTCGACGAAGATCTCGTCTTCCGGCTTCATGCCGTAGAAATAGGTCGGCGTCGGCAGGACGCTGACCGGCCCATAGGTTTCCTGCGCGCCGGCGAAATCCGTGAACACCTTCGGATACATCAGCCACGAGGCGAATTCGAACTCCGACAGCTTGCGCTCGAGCTTCTCCTCGATTTCCTTGCGGTTGGCCTTGAGGTCGGCTGGCTTGAGCAGTGAGCCGGGCCGCACCGTGATCGGCTTGTCGCCCTTCAGCGCCTTCCTCTGCAGCGCCGTCGGCCACCCGCCTGGCGACTGGCCAAGATCGCCGCGCAGCATCGAGACGACCGAGTCCGGAAAGGCGATATCCTTGTCCGGGTTTTCGACATCGGCAACGGTCAGGTCCTGGCTGACCATCATCAATGCCATGTCGCCGACGACCTTGGAGGACGGCGTCACCTTGACGATGTCGCCGAACATCAGATTGACGTCGTGATAGGTCTGCGCCACCTCGTGCCAGCGCGTCTCCAGTCCGAGCGAGCGCGCCTGTTCCTTCAGATTGGTGAACTGCCCGCCCGGCATCTCGTGCAGATAGACTTCCGAGGCCGGCCCCTTGAGGTCGCTTTCAAAGGCGGCGTACTGGTTGCGCACCGCTTCCCAGTAGAACGAGATTTTCCTGATCCATTGCGGGTCGAGACCGGGGTCGCGTTCGGTGCCCTTCAGCGCCTCGACGAGCGAGCCAAGGCATGGCTGCGAGGTGTTGCCGGAGAAAGCATCCATCGCCGCGTCTATGGCGTCGACGCCGCTTTCCACCGCCGCCAGCACCGTCGCCGCCGACAGGCCCGACGTGTCGTGGGTGTGGAAATGGATCGGCAGGTCGGTCGCCTCGCGCAGCTCCTTGAACAGCACGCGTGCCGCCGCCGGCTTCAACAGTCCGGCCATGTCCTTGACGGCAATGATGTGGGCGCCGGCCGCCTGCAATTCCCTGGCCAGGCCGACATAGTATTTGAGGTCGTATTTCGCCCGCGCCGGATCGAGGATGTCGCCGGTATAGCAGATCGCCGCTTCGATCAGCTTGCCCTCGGCGCCGACCGCATCCATGGCGACGCGCATGTTGTCGACCCAGTTCAGGCAATCGAAGACCCGGAACAGGTCGATGCCACCGCTTGCTGCCTGCTTGACGAAATGCTGCACGACATTGTCGGGATAGTTGGTGTAGCCGACGCCATTGGCGCCGCGCAGCAGCATCTGCAACAGCAGATTGGGCGCCGCCTCGCGCACCAGCGACAGCCGCTCCCACGGATCCTCGGTGAGGAACCGCATGGCGACGTCGAAGGTGGCGCCGCCCCAGCATTCCAGCGATAGAAGCTGCGGCAAGGCACGCGCATAGGTACCGGCGATGCCGGCAATGTCATGCGTGCGCATGCGGGTGGCGAGCAACGACTGATGGCCATCGCGCATCGTCGTGTCGGTGACCAGCACCTCTTTCTGGTCGCGCATCCAGGCGGCGAACTTCTCCGGCCCGAGCACATCCAGCTTCTGCTTGCTGCCGCCGGGCACATTGCCGTTGAGGTAAGGCACCACGGGTGCGGCCGCATCGGCCTTCGGCTGCGGCCGGCCGCGCGTCTCGGGATGGCCGTTGACGCTGACGTCGGCGAGATAGTTGATGAGCTTGGTGGCGCGGTCCTGGCGCTTGACCTGCTGGAACAGTTCCGGCGTCGTGTCGATGAACTTGGTCGTGTAGGAATTGTCGGCGAAGCTCGGGTGGTTGATAATCGCTTCGAGGAAGGTCAGGTTGGTGGCGACGCCGCGGATGCGGAACTCGCGCAGCGCCCGGTTCATGCGGGCGATGGTCTCGGCCGGCGTCGGCGCCCACGCCGTCACCTTCTCCAGCAGCGGATCGTAGAAGCGGGTGATGACAGCGCCCGAATAGGCGGTGCCGCCATCGAGGCGGATGCCGAAGCCTGTTGCGCCGCGATAGGCGGTGATGCGGCCGTAGTCGGGGATGAAATTGTGTTCGGGATCTTCCGTGGTGATGCGGCACTGCAGCGCGTGGCCGTTCAGCCTTATGTCCTTCTGCGCCGGCACGCCTGATTCCGGTGTGCCGATGGCAAAGCCGTCGAGGATGTGGATCTGCGCCTTGACGATATCGATGCCGGTCACCTGCTCGGTGACGGTGTGCTCGACCTGGATGCGCGGATTGACCTCGATGAAATAGAATTTGCCGGTGTCGGCATCCTGCAGGAACTCGACCGTGCCGGCGCCGATATAACTGGTCTCGCGGGCGATCTTCAGCGCATGGCCGCAAAGCTCCTCGCGCTGCGACATTTCGAGATAGGGCGCCGGCGCCCGCTCGACGACCTTCTGGTTGCGGCGCTGGATCGAACAGTCGCGCTCGAACAGGTGCACCGCATTGCCACGGGTGTCGCCCAGCACCTGCACCTCGACATGGCGGGCGCGTTCGATCAGCTTTTCAAGATAGACCTCGTCCTTGCCGAAGGCGGCTTTCGCCTCGCGCTTGCCCTCGGTGACTTCACGGGCAAGGTCGGCTTCGGCGCGGATGGCGCGCATGCCGCGGCCGCCGCCGCCCCATGACGCCTTCAGCATCACCGGATAGCCGATTCCCTTGGCCAGTTTCTTGACCGCCTCCATGTCATCCGGCAACGGATCGGTGGCGGGGATCACCGGCACCCCGACCTCGATGGCGAGATTGCGCGCCGCGACCTTGTTGCCGAGCCGCCGCATTGTGTCCGGCTTCGGCC
>NZ_RZRK01000317.1:0-6579 GCF_003997835.1 Mesorhizobium sp. M7A.F.Ca.CA.004.12.1.1 | reverse complement strand
TGGAATTTCCCTGGACGGAATGCCGGCAGGCCGGCGCTTTTCATTTGTTGCGGCGGTCTCGTATCACGGTGGGGCGAAATGGTCATCCCCATGGTCGTCACTTGATGCGAGGCCTTTCAATGCATGGTTTTGTGACGCCGGCTTTTCGCTTTGACAGCGCTGCAAACTGTGGTTAAGGGGACCACTCTTTTATTGACGAGGCTTGCCGTGGCAAAAACCGAACTTGGCACAAAACGTATCGACCCGGAGACGGGCCGAAAATTCTACGACCTGAACAAGGACCCGATCGTCTCGCCCTACACCGGCAAGACCTATCCGCGTTCCTATTTCGAGGAAGGCAAGATTGCCGCTCTCGAGGAGGAAGAGGAAGTGGCCGAGAAGGAAGTGGACGCCGAGGAAGAAGAAGGCGTTGAGGTCGTCTCGCTCGAAGAGGCTGATGAGGACGTCAAGGGCGACGACCTGCCGGATCTTGGCGACGATGAGGACGACGTCGATCTCGGCGACGACGAAGATGACACTTTCCTTGCCGACGAAGAGGAAGAAGACGACGACGTCGCCGACATGATCGGCGTCGGAGACGACGACGACGAGGTCTGATCGGCCTTGAAAGCGGGCGTTTGCGGGCTTTCGTGGCCTGTGAAGAAAAAGCGGCTATCGAAGGCTTGATATCTGAGAAGGGCGGGGTTAGAAGCCGCCTGCACTAACGGCGTGGTCTCCAACCCGCGCCGGATCTCTTCGCCGGAAACGGCGCCGGTTGACTGCCGGAAGTGGGGCCATAGCTCAGTTGGGAGAGCGCTTGAATGGCATTCAAGAGGTCGTCGGTTCGATCCCGATTGGCTCCACCAAACAGTTCCTCTGCAATTCGCAGCCGATGAATGTGCCGCACTGCGGCCGTTGCGCTTGGTGGCCAGTTCAGGCAACGCCGCTGAAAGCGCCTCCATCAACGGAACGAACGAGCCATTTCTTGAGAGCGATGGCTCGCCGGACAAAGTCCTCACTGTTCATGGAGCGCTTAGAGACTGAAAGGCAGCCCGATCACCACTCGGCGAAGGAGCCGTCCTTGTGGCGCCAGACCGGATTGCGCCAGCGATGGCCTTCCTTGGCGCGTTCCTTGACATAGTCCTCGTCGATCTCGACACCCAGTCCCGGTCCGTCGGGAATGGCGACATAACCATCCTCGTAGCGGAAGACATCCTTGTTGGCGGCATAGTCGAGCAGGTCGTTGGCGGCATTGTAGTGGATGCCGAGGCTCTGCTCCTGGATGAAGCAGTTGTAGCTGACCGCGTCGAGCTGCAGGCACGCAGCAAGCGCGATCGGCCCGAGCGGGCAGTGCGGCGCCACGGCCACATCATAGGCTTCCGCCATCGCCGCGATCTTGCGGCATTCGGTGATGCCGCCGGCATGCGACAGGTCTGGCTGGATGATATCGACGACACCTTCCTCGAACACCGACTTGAAGTCCCAGCGGCTGTAGAGCCGCTCACCGAGCGCAATCGGCGTCGAGCCAAGCGCGGCGATCTCCTTCAGCGCCTCGCGGTTTTCGCTGAGCACCGGCTCCTCGATGAACATCAGCCTGTAGGGCTCCAGCTCCTTGACCAGGGCGCGCGCCATCGGCCGGTGCACGCGGCCGTGAAAATCGACGGCGATGCCGATGTTGGGCCCCACGGCCTCGCGCACCATGGCGACGCGTTCGACAGCGGCATCGATCTTGTCGTGGCTGTCGACGATCTGCAACTCCTCGGTACCGTTCATCTTCAACGCCAGGAAACCGCGCGCAACCATTTCCCGGGCACCCGCCGCGACTTCCGCCGGCCGGTCCCCGCCGATCCAGGAATAGACCTTGATCGTGTCGCGCAGCTTGCCGCCGAGCAATTCATGCACAGGCACGCCGAGCGCCTTGCCCTTGATATCCCACAGTGCCTGGTCGATGCCCGCAATGGCGCTCATCAGGATCGGCCCGCCACGGTAGAAGCCGCCGCGGTGCATCACCGTCCAGTGGTCCTCGATCAGGCGGGGATCCTTGCCGATGAGGTAATCGCCAAGCTCCTTGACCGCTGCCTCGACGGTCAGTGCCCGGCCCTCGACGACCGGCTCGCCCCAGCCGGTGACGCCGGCATCGGTCTCGATTTTCAGGAACAGCCAGCGCGGCGGAACGATGTAGGTGGTGAGCGAGATGATTTTCATGCGCAGTCTCAGTTGCTCTTGAGTTTCTTGGCGCTGCCGAGGTCGCGCGCCGCGAGGTCGAGGATCTTGTTTGCCGCCCCGCGTGCCGCCTCGGCATTGCGCATGCGCAGCGCCTCGACCACCTCGCGGTGCGCCGCCACGGCCTCCATGCGCCGGTCGAGCGAAATCACCGCCGTCGCCTCGAGCGAGAATTTCAGCCCGGTGTCGATGAGATTACCGATCTGGCGAAAGATCGGGTTGTGGCTCGCGGCATAGACGATCTGGTGGAAAGCGATGTCGCTGCGCGAGAAGGCGGCGAGGTCCTCGCCAGCGCCGGCCATGCCTCGCCATGCCGCTTCGAGATCGGCGATTTCCTGCAGCGTCGCGCGGGTGGCGGCGAGTTCTGCGACCAGCGGTTCGATGGCGCGGCGCGTTTCGAGGATGGCGTCGAAGAGCTTGTCGTCCAGCGCGTGCGGCGCGTGCCAGGCGAGCACCTGCGGGTCGATGATGTTCCAGTCGTCCTCGTTGCAGACGATCGTGCCGATGCGTGGCCGCGACAGCACCAGCCCTTTGGCGGCCAGCACCTTCAGGGCTTCGCGGATCACGGTGCGGCTGACGCCATACTCGACGCCGAGCTCGTTTTCGGTCGGCAAGGAGGAGCCGGCCGGATAGCGCCCGGAGAAGATGTCAGAGGCTATCGCCTTGGTCACATCCGGCATCACGCGCGGGCGGCGAGTGGTCGTATCTCCCGGGGCTTTTTTCAGAATCTCGGTCACCTCAGCCCTCCTCCAAGGCGGCGAACCGCTGGTTTCGCACAGCCGGTCCGCCCTTAACGGATGCGGATCAATTGCGCCAGCGATCGCTGGTCAGAGCATGTACATTAATTATCATACCAGATCAATTGACGAGTATGATAAAAGCGATTAGAGACTCCGGCATCCGGGCTGAGCGCCCGGTCTATCGCTGGGAGGTAATCATGCGACTTTTGAAGACCGCGCTCGTCGCGGGCGCGCTTGCCGTGCTGTCCGTCACGACCATCGCTGCATATGCTCAGGACACCAAGATCGGTTTCATCGTCAAACAGCCCGAGGAGCCGTGGTTCCAGGACGAATGGAAGTTCGCCGACCAGGCCGCCAAGGAGAAGGGCTTTACCCTGGTCAAGATCGGCGCCGAGGACGGTGAGAAGCTGATGTCGGCCATCGACAATCTCGGCGCCCAGGGCGCCCAGGGCTTCATCGTCTGCACACCGGACGTGAAGCTTGGCCCCGGCATCGTCGCCAAGGCCGCCGCCAACAATCTCAAGCTGATGACTGTCGACGACCGTCTGGTCGGCGCCGACGGCAAGGCGCTGGAAGACGTGCCGCATATGGGCATTTCGGCCACCAAGATCGGCGAAGCCGTCGGCCAGGCGATCGTCGACGAAATGAAGGCACGCGGCTGGAAGGCCGACGAGGTCGGCGCCATCCGCGTCTCCTACGACCAACTGCCGACCGCGGTCGACCGCGTCGAAGGTGCCATCTCGGTGCTGAAGGCAAACGGCTTCAAGGCCGAGAACATCTTCGACGCGCCACAGGCCAAGACCGACACCGAAGCCGCCCTCAACGCCGCAACGGTCGTGCTCAACGCCCATGCCGACATCAAGAAATGGGTCTCCTTCGGCCTCAACGATGAGGCGGTGCTCGGCGCAGTGCGTGCTTCCGAAAGCGTCGGCATCCCCGCTGACAGCGTGATCGGCGTTGGCATTGGCGGCGCGGATTCCGCAATCAACGAGTTCAAGAAGCCGACCGCCACTGGCTTCGTCGGCACCGTGATCATCTCGCCGAAGCGTCATGGCTACGAGACGGCGCTCAACATGTATGACTGGGTTGCCAACAACAAGGAACCGGAGAAGCTGATCCTGACTTCCGGTGCACTCGCCAAGCGTGACGACTACCAGAAGGTCCGCCAGGGCCTCGGCATCGAATAATCCTCCCTGTACAAACAGGCGGCGGCTCATCCCGCCGCCTGTTTGTCATGGCTCAAAAGGATCGGCTCGTGTCCTTTCTCGACTTCTCGCACATCACCAAGACCTATCCGGGCGTCAAGGCGCTGTCGGACGTCTCGTTCGGCGTCGACAAAGGCGCCGTGCATGGCCTGATGGGCGAGAACGGCGCCGGCAAATCCACCCTGATCAAGATCCTCTCCGGCGACCAGCATGCCGATCAGGGCGAGATCCGCATTGACGGCAGGGTTCAAGCCTATACCTCGACCCGGGATGCCTTCGACAATGGCGTCATTGTCATTCATCAGGAACTGCAACTCGTTCCTGAACTCACCGTTGCCGAAAACCTCAGCCTCGGTCGTTTCCCCGCCAACGCCGGCATCATCGCCGGTCGCCGGATGCTGGACGACGTCGGCGCCAAGCTGAAATCGGCCGGTATCGACATCGACATGCGCCGCAAGGTCAAGACGCTGTCGATCGGCGAACGCCAGATGGTCGAGATCGCCAAGGCGGTCATGCTCGACGCACGCGTTATCGCGCTGGACGAACCGACCTCGTCGCTGTCCTCGCGCGAAAGCGAAATCCTGTTTGCCCTGATCAATCGCCTGCGCAGCGAGGGCAAGGTCATCATCTACGTCTCGCACAGGCTCGACGAGGTGTTCCGGCTCTGCGACAGCCTGACCGTGCTGCGCGACGGCAAGCTCGCGGCGCACCACGCGTCGCTGAAAGGCGTCACCCGCGATCAGGTCGTCGCCGAGATGGTCGGCCGCGAGATTTCGGATATCTGGGGTTTTCGCGCACGAAAAACAGGCGATGTCCGCCTGAAGGTCGACGCTCTCAGCGGCCCCAAACTGCAGACACCGGCCAGTTTCGAGGCAAGGGCAGGCGAGATCGTCGGCTTCTTCGGCCTGATCGGCGCCGGGCGCTCGGAGCTGATGCGGTTGGTCTATGGCGCCGATCCGCGCTCGGGCGGCACCATCACCGTCGACGGCAAGCTGGTTCGCGCCACCGATCCGCGTGGCACGATCCGGGCCGGCATCGTGCTGTGCTCGGAGGATCGCAAGCATGACGGCATCATCCAGGGGCGCTCGGTCGAGGAGAACATCAACATCTCGTCGCGGCGCCATCACACACGCTTCGGCGTGCTCAACCGCGCCAGCGAGATCGCCACGGCCGAGACCTTTATCAAGAAGCTGAAGGTGCGCACGCCGTCGCGCAAGCAGGACATCATCAACCTCTCCGGCGGCAACCAGCAGAAGGTCATCCTCGGCCGCTGGCTGTCCGAACAGGGCGTGCGGGTTCTCATTGTCGACGAACCGACGCGCGGCATCGATGTCGGTGCCAAATCCGAGATCTATGAGCTACTGTACCAGCTTGCCGAGGATGGCATGGCGATCGTCGTCGTCTCTTCCGAACTGCCGGAGGTGATGGGCATCTGCGACCGCATCCTGGTGATGTGCGGCGGCCGCGTCAGCGCCGAGCTCACCCGCGACCAGTTCGCCGAAAGGGCGATCCTGGCTGCCGCTCTCCCCGATCAGAAAACCCCCGACGCGATCGCATCCTGAGGACTTTTGGCATGACCGACCAGTTGAAAAAAATCCTGCTCGGCGAACAGGGGCTCGTCGTCATCTTTGTCGTCGCCTTCGCGTTGGTGTCGGCTCTGGTGCCGAACTTCCTTACGGACCGCAACATGCTCGGCCTGCTGCAGTCGGTGGTCACCGTCGGCATCGTCGCCTGCACCATGATGTTCTGCCTCGCCACGCGCGACTTCGACTTGTCGGTCGGTTCGATCGTCGCCTTTGCCGGCATGGTCGCTGTGATGGCCTCGAATTACACCGGCTCGATCCTGCTTGGCCTGCTGGCGGCAATCGCCTGCGGCGCTTTCGTCGGCTTCATCAACGGCGTTGTCATCGCCAAATTTCGCATCAACGCGCTGATCACGACGCTGGCCACCATGCAGATCGTGCGCGGCTTTGCGCTGATCGCGTCCGACGGCCGCGCCGTCGGCATCAACAGCCCGGATTTCTATCAGCTGGCGCTCTCGAAACTGCTCGGCATACCGACGCCGGTCTGGGTGCTTGCCATCCTGTTTTGCATCTTCGGCTTCGTCCTCAACCGGACCGTTTTCGGCAAGAACACGCTGGCCATCGGCGGCAATCCGGAGGCCTCGCGGCTTGCCGGCGTCAATGTCGACCGGACGCGCATCTGGATTTTTGCGCTGCAAGGCGTCGTCTGTGGTATCGCCGGCATCCTGCTGGCGTCGCGCATCACCTCGGGCCAGCCCAACGCGGCGGTCGGGCTCGAGCTTTCGGTTATCTCGGCCTGCGTGCTCGGCGGAGTCTCGCTTGCCGGCGGCCGCGCCACCATGTCGGGCGTCATCGTCGGCGTGCTGATTATGGGCATCGCCGAGAACGCCATGAACCTGCTCAACATCC
>NZ_RZRK01000316.1:0-6583 GCF_003997835.1 Mesorhizobium sp. M7A.F.Ca.CA.004.12.1.1 | reverse complement strand
GCGGCACTGACCTTGCCGGTCTTGGAGATGGCAATGCCGTTGGGATTGACCAGGAACACCTGGCCATTGGCGTTGAGCTGGCCCGATATGGTCGATTTAGTGCCACCGGTGACGCGGTTCAGCATCGTTGCCGAGGATGATGGCTGGTCGATAGTGACTGTCGCGCCGGCGCCGATGGAAAAACTCTGCCAGTTGACGATCGCCGAACTGGTCGACTGCCTGATGGTCAGTTGCGACGACGATGGATGGGCGATGGTGACACCGCCGGACGCGACGCTGCCGCCTGTCGGCAGTTCCTGTGCTCGCGCCGACGTGAAACCGACAAGTGCCGTCGACGTCAAAAGCAGCGCCATCAACGGCGCGCCGGTGCGGTTAAGGTGCCGCCGTGAGAGGGTTTGGCGCTGCGCGGTCATGTCTTCCTACCGGATCGAGGCAACGCTGCAGACGGAAGCTGCGTCCGCCACGCCCTGGCAGAAGGCGGGGCCATCAAGCCGCGGGTCTTCAACCAGCGTTTGCGCATCGCCAGCCACCGGCTGTCCGGTGAAGAAAACCGGAGCCGGCCCGCCAGCAGCATGAGCATCGGCGTTGTACGCGACCGTGCTGGCTGCATCCGGTGCCGGCACGGTGTTGGGCGGCGAGACCACCAGATCGGCACCGACATAGGTCAGTTCATAGTTGGCCGAGAGGGTCAGGCTTCCCTGTTCGATGGCGTAGTTGCCAGGAGGGCTAGCGTGTGTCGCCCCAGTCGAGAGCGCGCCAAGAAACGTATCCCCGTTGACCAACCCCAGACCGCCGATCGAATAGGTGAGTGGCGGATTGGGCATGCCCTGCGGCCGGCTCTGCGCATCCGCCACTATGGTGATCGCCCGCTTGCCGATGCTGAAGTCGGCACCGGCATAGCTGATCTCGTAGTTCGAATTGGCGCTGTCGGTAAGCGTGCCCTGGCCGATCGCGTAAGCTCCGGCGTTCTCTCCCAAAACGCGATCGAGAGCGCCGACCAATCCCACACCACTGCCGAGATCGGTGCTGGTGTAGCCATAGGAGGACGGGTCGGCATCGCCGTAGATCTTGCCCTGGCCCGAATTGGCCGTGACGGTCACGACACGCCTGCCGATGCTGAAATCGGCGCCGACATAGCTGATGTCGTAGTTCGAATTGGCCGCATTGGCGAGTGTGCCCTGCCCGATCTGATAGGCGCCGACATCTTCGCCGGGAGTGCGGTGGAGAGCGCCAACCAGCGCCGCACCACTGCCGAGATCGGTGAAGGTGTAGCCATAGGACGACGGATCGGCATTGCCGTAGGTCTTGCCCTGGCCCGAGCTGGCAGTGACGGTCACGAATCGCTTGCCGATGCTGAAACCGGCGCCGACATAGGTGATGTCGTAGTTGGCGTTGGCCGCATCGGTGAGGGTGCCGCGGCCAATGGCATAGGTCCCGACATTCTCGCCCTCGGCGCGATCAAGCGTGCCGGTCAGCGCTGCGCCGCTGCCGAGATCGGATACTCCGTAGCCGTAAGACAGCGGATCTCCGTCCCCGTAGATCTTGCTCTGGCCCGCATCGGCCGTCACCGTGATCGCGCGCTGCGTCACCGAAAGATCCGCGCCGATATAGCTGATGGCGTAATTTCCGTTGGCAAGCGTGCCTTGGGTGATGCTGTAGCCGCCGACATCGGATGATGCTGCGGCGGTCCTTGCCAACGCACCACTCAGGCTGTCGCCATTGGCGAAATCGCCCGAGGTCAGTTGATAGGTCAGCGTTGGATTGTCATCGCCATAGACACGGCTCTTGGCATCGGCCGTCACCGTAATCGCGCGCGGCGTCACTGACAGGTTTCCGCCGACATAGCTGATCGCGTAGTTGCTGTTGGCGAGCGTGCCCTGCGTGATGCCGTAGCTGCCGACATCGGATGCTGTCGTTGCCGAGGTCGCCAGCGCACCGTTCAGGCTGTCGCCATTGACGAAATTGCCTGCGGTCAGCTGATAGGTCAACGCCGGGTTGGCATCGCCATAAACACGGCTCTTGGCATCGGCCGTCACCGTGATCGCCCGTTTCGTCACCGCCAGATTGGCGCCGGCATAGCTGATCGCATAGTTGCTGTTGGCGAGTGTGCCTTGCGTAATGCTGTAACTGCCGACACCAGATGCTGTCGTGGCCGCTGTTGCGAGCGCGCCGCTCAGGCTGTCGCCATTGACGAAATTGCCCGTGGTCAGCTGATAGGTCAGCGCTGGGTTGGCATCGCCATAGATGCGGCTCTTGGCATCGGCTGTCACCGTGATGGCGCGCTTCGCCACCGACAGATTGGCGCCGACATAGGTGATCGCATAGTTGCCGTTGGCGAGTGTGCCTTGCGTGATGCCGTAGCTGCCGACACTGGATGCCGTCGTAGTTGTTGTTGCCAATGCACCGCTCAGGCTGTCCCCATTGACGAAATTGCCTGATGTCAGCTGATAGGTCAGCGCCGGATTGGCATCGCCATAGGCACGGCTCTTGGCATTCGCCGTCACCGTGATCGCGCGCGGCGTCACCGACAAATTGGCGCCGGCGTAGGTGATCGCATAATTGTTGTTGTTGAGCGTACCCTGCGTGACGCCATAGCTGCCGACACCGGATGCCGTGGTCGCCGATGTCGTCAGCGAACCGCCCAAGCTGTCGCCATTGACAAAACTGCCTGATGTCAGCTGGTAGGTCAGCGACGGATTGGCGTTGCCATAGATACGGCTCTTGGCATCGGCCGTGATCGTGATCGCGCGCTTGGCGATGGCGAAACTGCCGCCGACATAGGTGATGTCGTAGTTCGAATTGTTAGCGTTGGTGATGCTGTTCTGGTTGATGGCGTAAGTGCCGGCACTGTTCCCGGCCGTGCGGTTGAGGGTGCCGACCAGAGCCACGCCGGCGCCGAGATCCGAAACGGTGTACGCATAGGATGACGGATTCGCATCGCCATAGATCTTGCTCTGGCCCGGCGTTACCGTCACCGTTACCGCGCGTTTGCCGATGGTGAGCAGGCCGGTGCTGCTGTAGGCGAAGCCATAGCCGCTCAACGCCGCGAGATTGCCGGCGCCGACGGTGATTGCATAGGATCCTGCTCCGACCTGTGTATTGCCCGGCGGGTTGACGGACGTGACGCTTGGGCCGCCGCTGAAGGTCGTGGCGGCGGTGTCGCCGAGATAGGCGCCGACCGCGCCCGCCTGATAGCCCGCCACTGAATAGGTCACTGCCGGCAGGGCGGTGTCGCCGTAGGTTTTGGTCGCGCTGTTGGACGTAAACGTCAGTGTCGGCTGATAGGCGAAGACATAGCGGTTGCCCGTCGCGCTCACCGCCCCGCCGGCGGTCGTGTTCCAGATGGCGGTGTTGCCGCTGTCGAGATTGCCGAAATTGTTGCCGGTGGGAGCTGCCGTATAGACCAGCCAGCGTCCGCTGGTGGCGGTGACGGCATCGCTGCCGCGACTGTTGATGAATTGTCCTGCGGCTGAGAGCACCGGATCCGTTCCGCTGATCGTCGCACTTGCCGCGATGGTCAGATTGCCCGCCGTCTGAAGCCTTACCGAACCGGTGGTGTTCACCCCGGTCGCCGTAACCCCGCGGGCGGTGGAAGCACTGGCGATCGTCAGGCTTGCGCCATCGCGCAGATCGACGGAACCGGCGTTGCCGGCGACGTTGCCGATCTGGTTGCCGGCGTTGGTCAGGGTGAAGCTACCCGTGCCACCGAGAACCAGCGACGCCGCCGTCAGGCCACTCGTCTGCGTCACCACGCCGTTCGACGACAGCGCCATCGTGCCGGTGCCGACCGACAGCGCCTGGTTGAGGGCGAAGGTGGCTGCTGCGGTTTCAATCTGGCGATTGGCGAAGGACAGGCTGCCGACAGAGGTTGACCCAATAGCCGCGCTATAGGCGCTGCTCAGCGTCGATAGCGAAGCGATCGAGCCATCCGTCTCGTCGAGCCGCCAGTCGCCATAGACGTTGAGGTTCGAGACATTGCTGCCGGACAGGCCGGTCCGGAAGGTCACGCTATTCTTGGCGCCCGAGTCCGCTTCGGCAACGGTGTAAGCGAGCACCGAGTTCGAGACCGCGCCCGCCGGCAGAGCGAGATAGTAGTAGCCGTTGACGCCGGTCGAGACTGTGCCGAGGTTTACGCCGCCGGAGACGACGGACACCAGCCCGGGATTCTTTGTGTAATAGGGCTGGCCGGTACCGGAAATCAGCGGCGTGTTGCCGGCATCCTTGTAGGCAATTCCGGAGATCGCCTGGACGCCATTGGGGTAGAAGCTCTTCAGATAGGGATAGAGGCCGCCAGTCCCGCCGCCAAAGGCGGCACTCAGTCCGTTGGCGCCGCCATTCTGGAAGCTGGAGGTCGACAGGCCGACGACATTGACATTGGGGCCGGTGGTGCCGCCGCCGATCGCAGGCTTGGCGATGGATGTGGTATTGTAGGGGCCTGATGTCGAAGTGTCGTACGCGCCCGTGACCACGCCGTCGTAAAGGTTGTTGCCGATGAACGCGCCGACATTCCATCCGCCGCTGACCGCGCCGGTCGAATAGCTGTCGGTTATCCTGCCGCCCTCGCCGACCCCCGAGTAGCCATAATTCGATCCGACGAGGCCGCCGACGGCCGCGCCGCCGCTGCCGATATCGACAGCGCCCATGGCATAGACGCGATCGATGGTGCCGAAATTATTGAAGCCTACCGCGCCGCCGGCGGTGTTAGTATCGCGAGCATTGACGACCACCGTCGAGAAGCTGTCGGAGAGCGCGCCGTCGTTCTCGCCGATCAGACCACCTGAGGCGGACCCGTATTGTGTGGTGAACAGCTGACCAGTCGAATAACTCTGGGCCACCGTGCCGGCATTGAACCCAGCGATCCCGCCGAGGGTCCTGAACCCCCGGACCGTCACATTGGTGACGCCGACATTCTGAACCAGGCCGCCCGCGCCGATATAGCCGAACAGGCCGACATATTGGGCAGCGGACTGCGTCACCGACAGGCTGTCGACGGTGTGGCCTAGCCCGTCGAACGAGCCGGTGAAGCCATTGCCGCCGTTCTGGATGTTGCTGTTGCCGTCGGTGCCCAGTGATATGAAGCCGAGACCGCTATTCCAGCTGGACGTGGTGCTGGCATCGATATTCTTGGCCAGCGCATAGCTCCCGGTGAGCCCGCTGTTGATCGCCTGCAGGCCGTTGACATCGTAGATCAGCGTGTAGCTCTGGCCGTCGATCGACAGCGCCTGCGCTCCCGGCGTGCCGGTGAAGGTCGCCGATGCACCCAAGGCATAGGAGATCGTGCCGCCGGTACCGCCATTGTTGGTGACCAGCGTCAACCCGCCGCCGCCGCCGATCGTGGCGTTCGCATTGAAGACGATCGAATGAGAGGCGCTGAGCGTCAGCGTGTTGGTGTTCCAGCTGATCGGCGCGGCAATGGTGATGTCGCCAGCCTGCGAACCGCCGCTGCCGGTTGAGATGGTGACGTTTGCGGTTGCGAGAAGGTTCTGCAGCGTGGTGACGTTGATGACGCTGTCATTGGTGTTGGCGGACATGCTGCCGCCGGTGTTGCCGGCAGCGTTGGAGATGGTGACGTTGTAGGGGTCGAGCAGAAGGTCGCCGGTATCGCCGAAGCGGGCGCGCAGATCGACCTCACCGGTGAAGTCGAGGCGCTGCTTGCCGGACACTTCCGCGAAGCCGCCATTGCCGCCGTCATCGCCACCACGTGCGGAAATCTTGCCCGCGAACTTTGTCTGCTCGTCCGACCAGACGATGACCGTGCCGCCATCGCCGGTGCCGGTCGCATCGGCACTGATTGTCGTCTTCGCATCGATCTCGATTGTGACCGCGCGTTGCAAGGTGCCCTTGCCCTGCTTGTCACCGCCGATCCTGACGCTGCCGCCGCCATCCTTGCCCGAGGCATCGACCTTGGCGGCTTTGAGCTTCAGTTTGCGGCCGGTGACCGTGACCTTGCCGCCCTTGCCGCCGGCCTTGGCCGAAGCATCGAGCGTGCCGGTGATTTCGACCGAGCCTTCATCACCACCAAGCACGATGGCGCCGGATTGACCTGACACCGTGCGTGCCTCGATGACACCGGACATGTTGACGGCCTGGCGTGCTGCATTGCGCACCGCCGCCGCCTTGAGTTCGACCAGTCCGCCATCGGCACTGATACGTCCGGAATTGCTGACCAGCGCATTGCTGCCATCAGCCCTGGTCGGCACGGAGACCTGCAAGAAGCCGTCGCCGGACAGATCGAGCGCCGCCTTCTCGCCCGAGCCGAGCCCGACCTTGCCGAGCGGCACGGTGATCGAGCCGGCATTGTCGACGCTGCCACCGATCAATGCGGCATAGCCGCCACGCCCGATGCTGATGGAACCCTGGTTGGCGACGGCAGCGGAAGCTCCATTGCCTTCGAACTCCAGCTTTCCGGCCTCAAAATCCTCGTCGCTGATGCCCAGCGAGGAGCCAACGAAACCCGCGGCACTGACCTTGCCGGTCTTGGAGATGGCAATGCCGTTGGGATTGACCAGGAACACCTGGCCATTGGCGTTGAGCTGGCCCGATATGGTCGATTTAGTGCCACCGGTGACGCGGTTCAGCATCG
>NZ_RZRK01000315.1:4702-6582 GCF_003997835.1 Mesorhizobium sp. M7A.F.Ca.CA.004.12.1.1 | reverse complement strand
CTTCACACCTGTTGGAGCTGGCATAGCCGCTGCCGGAACGATCTTCCTGCTGTTTTTCTATTGGTTGTTGCCGGTGCGCGAAAAGCTTGGCGGATCACTGAACGAAGCCCTCGACATCAAGAACTACCTTACAGAGGCTCGAATTGTCGCCGACTCCACGGTGCTCGGGAAAACCGTCGCAGACCTCATGAAGCTCGCCGGCGGCGATGCAATCGTGACGTCGATTCTGCGCAATCGCACGATGCGGATGACGCCACTGCCCGACGCGATCCTCAAGGTGAATGACATCCTGTTGCTCGAAGGCGACCCAGAAGCGCTGGATCGCCTTGTCTCCCAGGGCAGGCTCAGCGTGACCGGGGATAGGGTCGCTGGTGACGACACCACCAACGAAATGGTCGCTATCGAAGCCGTAATCGGTGAAAGCTCCTCTTTGATCGGCTGGACCGCCCAGCGCCTTGCCCTTTACGATCGCTTCAATGTCAACCTCCTGGCTGTCAGCCGTCGCGGGGAGCGCCTCGACCGCAGGCTGGCCGAAGTCGAGCTGAGGCTCGGGGACGTTGTCGTTTTGCGGGGCAGTGCAGCCAGGATGCCCGAGATACTTCGTGAACTCGGCTGCTTACCGCTGGCAGAAAGGGCTATCCTTCTTGGTAGCGTCCGCAAGGGTATCGTGCCGGTAGTAATCCTTGCTCTCGCCATGGTGGCGACGGCGTTTGGGCTGCTGCCAGTCTCCGTCGCCTTCTTCGCGGCCGCTGTCGCGATTGTGCTTTTCAAGGTCATTCCGCTCCGCGACGTATACCAATCGCTCGATGGGCCTATCCTCGTGATGCTGGCCGTTCTCATTCCAGTGAGCGATTCGCTGCGCAGTACAGGGGCGACGGGAGTAGTTGCCGGCGAGCTTGCTAGGCTGGGGACACTCCTTCCGGCGTCCGGCGCACTGATGCTCATCCTTGTCGCCGCCATGGCCGTTACGCCATTCCTCAACAATGCCGCCACCGTCCTTGTCATGGCGCCTATCGCCGCCGAGTTTGCTGGTGATCTGGGCTACCGGCCGGAAGCATTTTTGATGGCTGTCGCCATTGGCGCCGGCTGTGACTTTCTCACCCCGATCGGACATCAGTGCAACACGCTTGTCATGGGGCCGGGTGGCTACCGCTTCAGCGACTATCCCCGTCTGGGACTGCCCCTATCTTTTCTCGTAGTCATTGTTGCCGTGCCGATGCTTATGATCGTTTGGCCAGTGGACTGACATCCGATATTCGGATGCCCTCCTTGGAAATCCCACATGACACTACATTCGTGAATGAGGTCTCCGCCGCGCAACTGAGGGCGAAAAATCCAACGGTGAAAAGTTCGGTGTGCGATCCGGCAAAGAGCCTGAAGCAGACGCCCGGTCAGAAAAGCACCACAAAGGCGGAAAGACGTAGGTCGCGCCCAGACTCCGCCTAACCGGCATGCCGGCGGGTCGACATGCTTAACCTCCGCCAAGTGATCGCGCGAACGGCCAAAGCACCCGCCGCTGCTCGTTTCTGAGGGTTAAACTTATGAAAGCCCGCCGCCCCATTTGCGAAGCGGCGGGCTTCATCCGCCCCAACTTGTCAATGCAACTTTGGTGCCAAACCTTTTTGGCTCTCTATAGGACAATGGGCTGTCCGACAGCGATCAAACAGACATCCAAAATGCCAGCAGCAGGGCGCATAAGGATGAGACGAGGGCAGCGGTGGCAAAAAGCACGCCCTGCCAATCTGGCGGTGGATCGGACACCAACTTGTCGGGGGGCGGATGATTGTCATTCATGAAAAGCAATTTTGCAACGCCAAGTTTGGTCCCGTAAGCCTTCAGGTTGTCGGCGGAAATGGCCGCCGCCCTACCAAAGGCCAAAG
>NZ_RZRK01000315.1:0-4692 GCF_003997835.1 Mesorhizobium sp. M7A.F.Ca.CA.004.12.1.1 | reverse complement strand
GACGACGACCACCGCACCGACGAGCCAAATGATATTGTTCATGATCTCTCTCCTGTTGCTTTCGAAAGTTCGCGCCTGGCAGCGCCGATCGTTCGGGACGCCTCTGCTTCGAGTTCTACAAGCTTCTCCCTGATCTCCTCCGGCTCGGCGTGCTCCAATCCGACAACGTCATTTCTGGTTTCATTCAGTGAAACGATGATCTCATCGAGTTTGGCGTGAATGGCGGCGGTGTCGCGATAGCCTTGTAGAAGGACAACACCAGTGATCACGATGGCGGCAACCGACAGGGCGTAGGTAACCGCACTTGTCAGACCAAAGGGCACCAGGGCGGTGCACAAAACCATTGCTATGAGAATGACATAGAAGCCCGGCGGCCGAGATAGGAAGTCGGAGGCCGCGAAAAGGAACCGATTCATATCCGGGCCAAAGTCATCAAGGCGACCAGTGCGGTAATCGCCACACAAATAGGCACTGCTGCCAGTAAGCCTGCCTCTAAGATCCGACTCTCTTTGTCGCGCAACATCAGGTCACCTACTCCAAGTTAAAGATATAGGTTCGCGAGCAGCTGGGCGGCTCGCGAACCTGCTATCGGCGTCGTGCTTGGCCAGCACTTTTATCCATCTGCTTTCTCCCAAGTTCGAGAGACAACAGCCGCGGGAGGCAGGCGTTCCAGTCGCTGTCTCTGACAGGACCAATGCGTGTTCTAGGACCAGACTTAGGCCCCAAAGGGACTAGACCTAAGTACCTAAGGCGGAACGTCTAGGGCGGCTCCATGTTCAAGTTGTCGGGCGGCGCGGGACGATGATCGTGTTGCGCCAGTCCCTACGGGAGTGCAGATATGAACATGCTTCTAAAGAACACCGCAGCAGCGATGTTGCTCTTGGCTGGGATCGGCTCAGCCGCCGCGGACGACATCATTATCCAGCCGGAACAAGACACCGTCATCCGCGAATATGTGAAGCAGCAGCCCCTGGCGTCGGTCAAGCTCCCCGGCGTGGAACTGAATGTCGGGACAGCTCTGCCGGACACGGTTGAGATCCATGAGGTTCCCAACGTCAAATACCGCTATGTGGTGGTCGACAACCGCACGGTGCTGGTGGACCCAGGCACCCGAAAAATCATCAAGGTTTACGACTGAACGAACCAATTCAGCCCCGCCGCCATCGCTGGCGGCGGGGCTGAAGCGTATAAATCTCCACATCCGGACGAAGATGAGGAGCCTTAAAGTCGCGACATCGCAAGCGCTCTTGGCACGCCTCTCCGGCACGAATGCGGGAAGCACGTTAGAGCGAAGGCCGAGAGGAAACCTCTCCAAAGGTCTCGGGCTTTATGGATGATGGTCGCGGCCAGGCAGAGTTTTCCTCTCAGCAAGCCAGTCCAGGAGTTCAAGGACCTTCAGGGCACGATCTGTGCACGAGTAATACGCTTTTTGACGCTCCTGCCTCCGGGTGACCAGCCCAAATTCTCGCATTATGCTAAGATGTTGGGAGAGTGCGGAGTTGCTAAGCCCTAATCGCGACGCCAGATCAGAAACGGATATTTCTCCGTCGGCAAGAATGATTAGAGCGAGAAGGCGCTTTTCATTAGCCATGGCAGCGAGCAGCTCGGCGGACGGCGCATAAATGCTGGGCTTTTCGGGATCCATGATGTCTCCCTCACTCACGCGTCGAGCGGGCCTCGCGCAGGCCGAATGTAAAGAACTCGCCTCCCATTTACCGCAGCGGCGGGCCAAGGATGACGTGCCCGGATCGTCGGGCGCTCCGGCGCGTCAGAACTATTAGCGTAGCTTAATGTTCCGTCAGAAGGGCGTCGCTGTCTGACGGTCGGCGTCGGCGGCTAAGCGCCTTAGCTCCTGGATCGCCCCTTCTTCGAAGCCTGGGAACCTTTGGCTTCGGCAGCAAGGCGTTGTTCTCGAAGTCGCGCAGTCTTTAAAAAACGCGCCTCTCTCTCGGCCGCGTTATCAACTTTTGCCTCGCGGTCTGCGCGATCCAATCGGTCATTTGTCGATGCTTCGCTGGGACACTTTGGCCTCCTACCAGAAGACCGTTGAATTTACTTTTCGCTAAATTGTTCCCGCCAATTCGGCGACTGCCTTCCTGACGCTTGCGCACCAACAAAGCGAAAGCCCGCCACCGGCGTAGCGGGCTCTTGAAGAGGCAGGCAATTGGAGGGTACTGGCAAACTAGCTACCGCCATAGTTCCGGCATCAAAGGTGCCGGATCGCAACGCCGCATGTCGACAGCATCGATGGCCGGAGATGAACGGCAAGGACGCCTGTGCAGTTCGCCAAGCACCTTCGGGTCCGGAGAGCCTGCACTGCAGCCTAGCAAGCTCTTCGAAATAGGCCGCGAGATCGTCATCAGCATTCGCCGGCTCTGAACATTGGTGATGCTGTGGTACCCACGGTGATGTTGTGGAACCCAGCGCAAGCCTCACATCGCTGCTTCCTGCTCCATCTCTTTCATGTCCTGAAAGCGGTCCGCAATCCGTGGGTGAACCCGGCCGCCGTCCGCAGCACCGATGGCCACGACAATCTCGTCGGCAGCCGGGCCGTCGGCGATCTGGAAGTTGGCGGTGATGAAATGCGAGCGGCGACCGTTCTCGCTCTTGTGCATCATCGGCAGCGATAGCAGCGCGCCCGGCGCGTTGCGGGTGTTACAGAATTCGAGATAGGTCGTGCCGCCGACGGCGTCGCGGAAGACATTGCCGAAGCGCAGCGTATGGATCATGGCGGAGGCATGCTCGATCTCGCCGGCGGTTCCGACGGCGGCCGCCTTGCCGTAGCTTTCGATGCGTTCCGCCTGCATCAATCCAATCAGGCGGCTCGTGAGTTCCTGCCCCAGCCGGGGCGCTATGGCGACAATCTCCGGCCGCAAATGCTCGACGAAGCCGCGCCCGGCCCATGGATTGCGCAGGACGGCTGCCACCACGATCGACGTTACCGGCCTTGCACCCGCTTTGCCGCCTTCGATGTGCACTTCCTCGATGAAGGTGCTGACTTTTCGCAATTCCATGATTTGGCCTCCCCAGGTGGAAGCTCAAGATAATGCACGCCAACCGTCGGGTATTCCTCCGGTTCGTAGGAAGAAACGGCGTGCGTCCCGCTTGGAAGCGGTGTAGCGTTCGTATATCCGCGACGGCTTAAATTCGCCCTTCGCGAGCGGCGGAAGATCAGGCGTGGACCACGAATCGCAAATTCTCTCCTTGCGGGACGCCGCCAGCCTCATCAATTCGGGCGGCGATCTCCAGTCCGTGCTGCGCCATCTCGTGCTGGCGGCCTGTCGTCATGCCCAATGGACTTTAGGCTCGATCATGGGCATCGACGCCGCCCACGGCCACGCCTATGTCATCGTGCGCCACGACCCGACGCTCATTCACCGCACGTTGCCGGACCGTTGGGAGCTGGCCACCAGTCCCTCGATCGTCGCGCTCAACCGCAACGAGCCGGTCTACATCAGGGACGCGCGCGTATCGGAGGAGTTCCCGGGCTACCGCCGAGAAGCCTTCGAGCGCGACTACCGCAGTGTTCTGGTCATGCCGATGAACTGCGTCGACGAAGACGGCCGGCCGATGGTGCTGACCGTCGTTTCGCGCGAGATCACCGAAGTGACGGCGCAGGATATCGCCTTCATCGGCATGATCGTGCATCTGGGTGAGATCGCGGTCGAGAAGCAGCATCGGCTGCGCCAGGAGAAGCAGGCCGGCGAGCGTCTGCAGCGCGCCCTATCGGCGCACACCTCGCTTCTGCAGCAAGCCTTGTCGGACGGATCGGTGGCCTCGCTCGCCGAAAAGGTCAGCGAGCTGCTACCCAATCCTGTGGTGGTGATCGATTTCCATGCCAATCTGGTTGTCGCCGGCCGTTCCCCGAGCGAGGCGCATTTCGACGCCGCCTCCTGGCAGCAGGCGGTGAGCGGAACGCTCAGCCGGCAGATCTTCAAGATAGCGCGCGGCGTGTCCGACGGGCGTCACACCGAGACGCTGTTCGTCGATGACGGCAAGCGACAGCTCAAGCTTTCGGTGCGCATCGAGCCGCTTAGCATCGACGCCGAAGTGGTTGGCGCACTGATGATTTTCCCGACGCCTCACGAGTCTGGTCAACTCGATCAGATGCTGCTCGACAGCACCAAATTCGCACTCAGCGTGCAGATGATGCGCAGCTTCGTGCGCTTCCGTTTCGAGACGCGCTCGCTGACCGAGCTTTTCCTGGAGGTGGCGGAGCGCCGCTGGCGCGACGAGGCCGATATCGTCAGTCGCGCCCGCCGGCTGGGGCTCGACTTGACCGTTGCACAGAAGATGATCGTCGTCGACCTCGCCGAACAGGACGGTGCCATCGGCCTTGCCGATCCGCATCACGAGGTCATGCGTCTGCTGCAGCAGGCCGGCATTGCCGGCACGGCAATCGCGGTGGAGGATGGGCTTGTCTGTCTTGTCCCGGCCGATACCGGGCAGGATGGCGCGCGCTTCGCGAAATTGCCGCACAAGATTGCGGCCGGGCTTGGCCGCTATTTCGAAGCTGAGCCGGTGGTTGTGCTTTCCGAGGCCTGTGCCGCGCTGGTCGATTATCCCATCGCCTGGGAGCGGTGCCGCCGCATGATCCGGATCGGCCGTTCCTTCGGGCGCACCGGCGTTTTTGCCGGCCAGGATTTCGGTCCGCTGCCGATATTGGTCGCCGCTGCCGACGCTCCGGACGTG
>NZ_RZRK01000314.1:0-6587 GCF_003997835.1 Mesorhizobium sp. M7A.F.Ca.CA.004.12.1.1 | reverse complement strand
GGCGTCGATATCGGCCGGCCAGGGCTTTTTTTCGGGAAACAGGTCGGCGAGATATTCAAGGATGGCAAGGGTTTCCCAGACGATCTTGCCACTGTGATTCAGCACCGGCACCTGACCTGTCGGCGACACTTTCGCCAGATTGGCAAAGGTTTCAGGCGTGCGCAGCCGCACGAAACCTTCCTCGAACGGGATCTCCAGATGCCTCATCGCCAGCCATGGCCGCAGCGACCATGAGGAGAAACACTTGTTGCCGATATAGAGCGTAAATTCTGCCATTTTTCTCCCCGCACGCTCGGCCATCCAATATCCATGGTCGACGTGTGTTCACAGCCTAGCCCACCAGCCTTGCCCCAAGGCGGCGGCCGCGCGACCTGATCTGCCGTCCGGGCGACGCCTGGAACCTAACCGACGCCGGCTCGTTAGCTACCCGCAAATGAATTCCCCTGAATTCAAAAATCCCAGGAGATGCGCAAAAATGGTGAACAAGGATCAGGTTGCGGGCGTGGCCAAGCAGGTCAAAGGCTCGGTCAAGGAAGCCGCGGGCAAGGCGACCGGCAACAGGCAGACCCAGGCCGAAGGCACGGGCGACCGGATCGCCGGCAAGGTGCAGAAGGCCTATGGCGACGTCAAGGACAAGGTCAAGAAGGCGCTCTGATCCGACATCGAGAAACGCGCTTTATCGAGGGAAAGGCGGCCGCGAAGGCCGCCTTTTTCATGTGCTCCAGCCCTTGCTGAAAGCATTGGTGAAGGCAACCTCGCCATGATCGCCGGTCGCCTCGCCCAGCACCACGTCCATGCCGTCGCTGGTCACCCTGGCCAGCGCGAAGCCGCCCATATAGGCAGCCTTCGGCTTGAACAGGTCGATCCCGTCCCTGCGATAGATCAGCGGCGTTTCGTGCTGGTGGCCGTGGAAAATGCCGACGACATTGTAGCCCTTCAGCGCCGCCAGCAACGCCTGCCGGTCGGCCTCGCTCCACCAATGCGGCGCACCGGTGCCGTCATCATCGAAGTCGCTCTTGGCGGCATCCCAGCGTTCCACCGAAAAAGTGTCCCAGCCATAATGCTGGAACAGGACGACCGGACGGCCGTCCGCCGCATAGGTCGCCAGGTCCTGCTTCAGCCATGGCAGGCTGCTCTCGGCGCCGTGGCCGGTATCGCCGGCGAAACGATGCGTCTGGATCAGATGCAGGCCGCCCCAGTCCCAGGAGTAGCAGTCGGTGTCGACATCATAGTCGGTGGCCGGCACCGGCGGCTTGAAGAACACGCCGGCGCGATGGTTGACCTCGACATAGTCGCGCAGTTCGCGCCGGTACCAGTCGACATGGTGCGGCGGCCCGTTCTGGTCGAGATCATGGTTGCCGAGCCCGACATAGACCGGCATGTGCACGCGATCCGGGCCGACGCCCTGGATGTAGCGCTGGCTGAACTGGAGCAGTTGGGTGCCCTCGCTCGGCTGCGTGATCTGGCCGCCGCCATCGTCGGTGACGTCGCCGCCGACGACGAGGCCGAGCGGCGTGCCTATCTTGCCGGCGGAACGCAGGCCGGTGGCGACGCCATTGATCTCGGCCGGCCAGTCCTTGTCGCCAAGCGCATTCAGCACCGCCACGTTGCGCAGCAGCGCGGCGTCGGTCTTGCCTTCCTGCAGGCAGTTGGGACTCAAGCCGCTCGCCATCCGGCAGGCATGGACATCGGCGATGAACAGGAAGGTGGCGTCGATCGCCTGGACGCGTTGCCCGGTCTGGCCGAAGGCCGGCCGCGGCAAGGCGCCGGCCGCGGCAAATCCCGCAGCCTGTACCAGGAAGTTGCGTCGGGAAAACGATCCAGTCGAAAGGCGATTCATCATCTGCTGATTCAGCATGGACAGCAGCCGGTCGTCCAGCGCCTCTGCGCCATCATCGACATGACGCCATGGGTCTGGCATGTCTCGCTTGCGCGAGCGGAGGAGGACGAAAATGAAAGCCGCAGCTATCTGCATGATCCTGGCCGCGATGTTGTGCGCGAGCACCGCGCATGCCGCCGGTTGCGTCGATGCCAAGTCCGCCAGGAAGGGTTTCGTTCTGGCGAGACCCGGCATCCAGAGCGAATTTCGGCCCGTGGCCGGCGGGATGATGTCGGTTGCCAACACCTACGAATCGCAATCGCCCCAAACCCAATATCTGTTCGCCGGCCTGATCGAGGTGTTTCGCGACAGCGACACCGGCCGGCAGGCGATGATCCCGTTTTCCGATCTGCGAAAGCTGTTCCCGCTGAAGGCGGGGGCAAAGGCCACGATAGAGTTCGTCGAGTTGTCGCCGAACAAGCCGCCGAAGGGCACAAAGACGCTGAGCCTTGTCGTCAAGGGCAAGGAGACATTCCGTCTGGGCGACTGCAAATACAATGTCCTGGCGGTCAAGGAGACCTTCAAGAACGGCGACGGCGAGACGCTGGATTCATTCACCGCCCTTTATGCGCCCGATCTGCAAGCCGCGCTCGCGCGGCGCTACGATGAAGGCACCGGTTCGGAATCCGTCAACGGCTACGAGACGATCAAGCCGCTGGCCGAGTAGCTGAACCAGAGCCCGGCGTTCCCCACCTCGCCCGGCATCGGATGAAGAACGCAGCGCCGCAAAGTCAAGAGGTTCTCGGCCGTGGCAGTATCCTGTTGCGTCGCCTGGCTGCCAATCCGCCCTGCGATGGCGACGGCGCGCTGCGCTCCAGCCCCGCCAGGCAATCCCGCAGCACACCGGCATCCTGCGCCGTCTTGGCCATCGACATGGCCCCGGAATAGGCGGCGACCGTCAGCGCGGCGAAGCGTTCGGGGTCCGTGCCCTCGTCCTTGCCCGCCTGCTGGTCGGCACGCAGCTTGTCGGCAATCGCGCGCCGCCACCCGGCAAAGATACCGGCAAGGGCAAGGCGGAAATCGGGATCGGCAAGCGACAGTTCGTGCGCCAGATTGTTGAGCGGGCAGCCGCGCACGAAACCCTGCTGCTCCAGTTCCGCCGCCACGGCCTCGAACACGGCGCGCACGCCCTCGCGCGCCGATGCCGCCGCCAGCACCGGCGCGATCCATGTCTCTTCGACCGCTGCCGCCACACGCTCGTCGATCACAGCCAGCGCCAGCGCCTTCTTGGTCGGGAAGTGGTGATGCAGCGCGCCGCCGCTGACATCAGCCGCCGCCATCAGGTCGCCGATGCTGGAGGCGTGATAGCCGCGCGCCTGGAACGCATCCTCGGCGACATCGAGCACTTTCTTGCGCATGCCTTCAGGGTCGTTGGTGCGTTTTCCCGGGCGCGGTTTTGGCTGGACGGTCATCTCTGCTGACATTGCCGAACTTTAGCATGTTGACAAAACAGGACAACCGGTCTGTTTTACAAAACAGGACGATCACCCTGTTTTGGAGAATGTCGGATGAACCTGCCCCAGAACGTCGCGACGAAACCCTCAGCGCTCGCTTCGCCTGTCGTCGAGCTTCGGCAATACACGCTGAAGCCTGGCCGGCGCGACACGCTCATCGGCATCTTCGACGGCAGGCTGATCGAGGGCCAGGAGGACGCCGGCATGACCATCATCGGCCAGTTCCGGGACCTCGATCGGCCTGACATGTTCGTCTGGATGCGCGGCTTCGACGGCATGGATGCGCGGAAAAATGCTCTCGCCGCTTTTTATGGCGGGCCGGTCTGGGCGGCGCACAGCGATGCGGCCAACGCAACGATGATCGATTCCGACGATGTGCTGCTGCTGAAGCCGGCGTGGCCCGCCGCCGGCTTCGACCTCGCGGGCAAGCAGCGGCCAAGCCTGGCCGATGACGAAAAGCCCATTCAAAACAAACCGCTGACCGGCATCGTTGTCATCGAGATTCATCATTTGCAGCCCGGCACAGAGGCTGATTTCGCCACTCGCTTCGAGACTGAGACGGCGTGCCTGATGACGGCCGACGCACGCCTGCTCGCCGCTTTCGTTACCGAGCATGCCGAAAACAGTTTTCCGCGCCTGCCGGTACGGGCTGATGAAAACGTCTTCATCAGCGTCATGGGTTTTGCCAGCACCGAGGCGCATGCCCGCCACCAGGCCGCCCTCGCCGCTTCTCCGGCATGGCAGGATTTTTGGCAGGCCGCGCAGCTCGGCCTGACCAAACAAACGGAGACTTTGCGGCTGTTGCCCACATCGCAATCATTGGTCGGGCGTTAGACTTCAAATGCCTCGATGATCGCCTTTGCGACAAGGACCGGATCTTCCCAATGCGGGTTGTGGCCACAACTCTCAGCCCGAACGAAGACGGCTTCGGCAAGAGCGGATTGCAACGCCTGCTGGTGCGCCGCGCCGAACAGCGGGTCGCAGGCGCCGGCGATGATCAGCGTCCGGGCCTGCACGACTCGTGCCGAGTCGGTCAGGTCGGCGCGGCGGATTTCCTCGAGAATCGCGCGCCAGCGCGGGGTCGGCATCGCCGAGGCCTCTTGCGCCAAGCCGGCGAGAAAGGCTGCTGGCACGTCGGTACGACAGGCATGCCACCAGGCATAGAACGGATCGGTCGGCGATATCGGGTCGCGCAGGGCCTCGACGCTCACCACCAGCGGATGACCCGGCGCGAAATCGGGCTTCAACGTGCCGGCCAGGACCACCAGCCCGCCGATCAACTCCTTGTGCCCCGCAGCCAAAGCGACAGCCACCATGGCGCCCAGCGAATGGCCGACGACGACCGGTCGGTCGAGTTGTAAACTCTGGATCAGCCCGGCCATATCATCGGCAAGATCGGCGATGCCGCAGTTCTTGCCAGCCTGCGAGGCGCCGTGGCCGCGCAGATCCGGCATGATCAGACGACGGCCGGCCAGATATGGCGCCAGAAGCGAAAAACTGCGGCTGGTGTCGGTGAAGCCGTGCACCAACAGCAGTGCCGGCTCGGCGCCTGATACCTCGACATAGGCGATGTCGAGATCGCCGACAGTGACGAATTGCTTGCGGCCGGACCAGGCGCCCTGCTCCGGCAAAGCATCAAGCACCGCCGCTCTCACAGACCGAG
The DNA here is from genome assembly GCF_003997835.1 of Mesorhizobium sp. M7A.F.Ca.CA.004.12.1.1. Lineage (NCBI taxonomy): Bacteria > Pseudomonadati > Pseudomonadota > Alphaproteobacteria > Hyphomicrobiales > Phyllobacteriaceae > Mesorhizobium > Mesorhizobium sp. M7A.F.Ca.CA.004.12.1.1. The sequence goes on along the minus strand of NZ_RZRK01000314.1, from coordinate 1,591 downwards.
CTTTTCCTTGACCGCGGCGAGGCCGGGTTGGCCGTCGAAGGTGGTGACGCCGGCGAGCCAGGCGTCGAGGCGGCTTTTGTTGGCCGTGATTGCCTTCAGCGCGCCGTCCTCCGGCTTCATGCCGTCATTGATCAGATAGCCCATGCCGACATTCTCGAAATCGATGTCGAAGGCGAGATTCCTGAGGAATTGCGCGACGTTCGGGCATTGCTCGAGATAGCCCTTGCGCACCTGCGTCGTCACCGTCGCGGCGCCGAAGTTCGGGCCGAAGAACTTGTCGCCGCCGGTCAGGTACTTGAAGTCGTACATCGTGTTCATCGGATGCGGCGCCCAGCCCTGGAAGACGATGAACTGCTTTTCCTTGATCTCGTAGCCGACCTCGGAAAGCATGCCGGCTTCGCTGGACTCGACCACTTGCCAGCCGTCCAGGCCAAAGGCGGGATCGGCGATGGCGTCCATCATCAACTGGTTTGAACCGGGCTCGATGCCGTACATTTTCTTGCCGAACTTGTCGGCGAATTTGTGCAGGTCGGAAATGTCCTTGACGCCGGCATCCCAGGCGTAGGTCGGAACGGCGAAGGTGTATTTGGCGCCCACGAGATTGACGCGCACATTTTCGACCGAGCCGTCCTTCTTGTAGGGCTCGTAATAGGTGACCATGGCCGGATCCCAGTAGCCCAGGAACAGGTCGAGGTCCCTGTTCTTCATGCCCTCGTAGATGACGTTGATGCCGAGCACCTGGCTTTGCGGCTGATAGCCGAGCGCCTCCAACAGGACGTTGGCGACCCCCGTGGTGAAGGCAAGGTCGTTCCAGCCGGGTTCGGCCATGCGGACCGTCCTGCACTCTTCGGCCTCGGCCGCCTGGGCCGCATGAGAGGCCAACATGAGGGCGGCCAAACAGACGCCGTTTGCAAGGATGCGCAACATTTCGGTTCTCCTCATTCGTGAAATTGACCAATCGGTTTTTTTATTGTCCCATGGGTCAATTCTTGATCTGAGCGGACGAAAATGTCAACGTGGATTCGAAATGCATGGACCAATCCCGTGAAACTCAAGCGTCTCAGTGAGATACGCCGCAAGGAGCTGCGGCAGGCGGCCTTCGTGGTTCTGGAGCGCGAGGGCATTGCCGGCGCGACCCTGGAAAAAGTGGCCGCTCAGGCAGGTGCCTCCAAAGGCATCGTGCTGCACTATTTCCGCAACAAGCAGGAACTGTTCGAGCACGCGATGCGCGAAGCCAATGCCGTCCTGTGCCAGGCGGTGATCGCGCGGCTTCGCCGGGCGCGTACGCCGATGGAGCGCATGGATGCGGTGATCGAGGGCAATTTCGAGGAGCATCTGTTCCAGCCGCCTCTGTGCCATGCCTGGCTGTCGCTCTGCGCCGAGGTGCCGCGCGACGAGAAGATGGCCCGTATCCAGCGGGTGATCCATGCGCGCATGCGCTCGAACCTGTTGTCGGGCCTGCACGGCCTCGCCTCGCCGGCGGATGCCGACGACATCGCGCTTGGCGTCACGGCGCTGATCGACGGGCTTTGGCTGCGGCTCGGCCTGCAACCGGGCAGCGTCTCGCGCGAACAGGCCGTCCGCCAGGTCA
>NZ_RZRK01000313.1:0-6601 GCF_003997835.1 Mesorhizobium sp. M7A.F.Ca.CA.004.12.1.1 | reverse complement strand
CCGCGATAGCGCTTGCCTTCGGCATGGCATTGCTCATCGCGCCGGTGACGGCTGTTGTCGCCGGCCTGTTCCTCGACGATATCGCCGAAGTGGTCGAGCGCACCGACTATCCCGGCGATCCGACCGGTCGCGCCATGCCGGCGCTGCGCTCGCTGGTGCTGTCGGCGCGATTCCTCGGCGTCGTCATTCTCGGCAACATCGTCGCCCTGCTGCTTCTGCTGGTGCCGGGCGTCAACATAGCCGCCTTCTTTATCGTCAACGGCTATCTGCTCGGGCGCGAGTTCTTCGAATTCGCTGCCATGCGCTTTCGCGGGGAAGAAGAGGCCAGGGCCTTGCGCAGGCACTATGCCGGCACGGTGTTTCTCGCCGGGCTGCTCATCGCGGCTTTCCTCGCCGTGCCGTTGCTCAACCTGCTGACGCCGCTCTTCGCCGCCGCCGTGATGGTGCATCTGCACAAGGCGATCTCGGTGCGGGAAGTGGCTCGCTCCTCGCGCCGCTGAGCATTTTCTTCAGCGCAACAGGAATCCGCGTCCGAGCTCGTCGTCCGCTTCGACGATAAACTCCGTCCTGCCACTATAATAGGCGCGGCCGCCGACGCGGGCGATGATCGCCCCGTGCGGGCCAGCCTTCGCAGTCCGCACCACGGCTCCCGAAAAACGCGAGCCGGCAATGCTTTCGAATGTGCGCGTCTGTCCGATCGCGATCTCGCCCTTGGCATGCATGGCTGCCAGCCTCGCGGTGACGCCGGAACCGGTCGGCGAGCGGTCGACCTCCGCCTCGGCGAAGACGCAGATGTTCTTGGTCACCTCATCGGAAAAAGCATCGCGGCCATCGGTCAGGATGGTGCCGTAGAGGAAGGCAAGGTCGGCATGGTCGGGATGCGACAGCGGAAATTCGGCCTTGAGCCTGTCCGTCAGCGCCGTTGCCGCATCGACGAAATCGCGCACCCGGCTTTTGGCGAATTCGAGCCCGAATTGGTGACAATCGGCCAGCGCGTAGAAAGCGCCGCCATAGGCGACGTCGAAGCCGATCGTGCCGTGGCCCGCCAGCTCTATCGTCTGCCCGCCGGCGAACAGGAACGCCGGCACGCTTTCGAACGACACCGCACCGGCCTTGCCGTCCCTGACCTCGACCGAGGCGACGACCAGCCCACACGGCGCCTCGATATTGACTGTCGTGATTGGTTCCTGTTTCGCCACCAATCCTTCATCTACGGCGTAGCGGCCGAGCGCGACGATGGCGTGGCCGCACATCGTCGAATAGCCCTCATTGTGCATGAACAGCACGGCGAGGTCGGCGCCGGGCAGGTCGGGTTCGACCAGCAAGGCGCCATACATGTCGTAATGGCCGCGCGGCTCGAACATCAGGATCTTCCTGAGATGATCGAGATGGTCGCGCACATAGGCGCGCTTTTCCAGGATCGTGCCCTTGGGGACACTGGGATAGCCGCCGGTGACGATCCTGAGCGGCTCGCCGCCGGTATGCATATCGACGACGGTAAGCGTCATGCGATGGGCCCCGTTCAAGCTGAAGACTTGCCGAAGAGGGCTTGCAATTTGCCGAACGGCATGGCGGCGCGGGTGAAGCCGAAGGTGCCGTCCTGCTGGATCTCGCGCGCCGCCGTTTCCAGCATGCCATAGGCGAAATTGGTCAGCCACGGCCCGAGCGAGATGCGCTTGACGCCGGCCATGGCGAGGTCGGCGATGGTGAAGCCAGGCTTTGCCATGACATTGACCGGCTTGCTGACCGCCGAGCAGAGCGTGCGGATCATCTCGACGTCGCCGATACCGGGCGCATAGAGCACGTCGGCGCCGGCCTTCTCGAACGCCTGCAGCCGCTTGATGGTGTCGTCGAGGTCGGACTTGCCCCACAGGAAATTCTCAGCCCGCGCCGTGAAGACGAAATCGCGCTTCAGCGCTCGCGCCGCCTCCGCCGCCGCCGCAACGCGCTCGACGGCGTGCGCGAAATCATAGATCGGCTTGTCCGGATCGCCGGTGTGGTCCTCGATCGAGCAGCCGGCAAGACCGGCCGCTTCCGCCGCGAAGATGGTTTCGGCGGCCTGCTCGGCGCTGTCGCCCTTGCCTTTCTCGAGGTCGGCGGAGACAGGCAGGCTGGTCGCCGCCGTCACCTCGCGGCAATGGTGGATCATCTGGTCGAAGGTCACGGCGCCATCCGGCAGGCCGCGTGAAAAAGCAAAGCCGGCGCTGGTCGTCGCCAGCGCCGTGAAACCGAACGAGGCCAGCAGCTTCGTCGTGCCAATATCCCAGGGATTGGGCATGACGAAGGTCGAGGCATGCAGGTCGCGAAAGATCTTGCCCTTGTCCATGGTAGTTCCCCCATCATGTGCGGTGTGGCTAAGCGGATTTTATCCTGCCCGATTTGACCGGGCAAACGAATGCGGTTGGTTCAGAAGCGATTGGCGTTCTCTCCTGCCAATTTGTCCAGCGCGTCGGAATCCTTGGTGTAGCGCGATGTCTTCTTGTCCCAGTGATAGGTGACGGAGATCTCGTGGGACTCTGGTCTGGGCGGAGTGTCGTCGCAGCTTTCGCCGTTCAGCACAGTAGAGTCGGTCACGGTCACCTTGATGGCGGCATAAGGCTGACCATCGGCAATGCCCTGAAAAGCTACATCCTGCTTGCGGCTGTAGGCGCACAGGTTTTCATCGAACGTATAGATCATGTCGATCGGTTCGAACTTGTCGTCGCGGATCATGATCAGCGGCGTGATCACATAGTTCTGGCTCGAATTGAAATGCGCGCTCATGGTGATGAGGACGTCATCGTTGGCGCCGACGGAAAGCTTGCCCGGTTCGCGGAAATAGGTGCCGCGGTCGAGCGCGACATTGACGGCGTCGAGCAGCTTCGGCTTGGCCGTGATGTCGTAGAGCGCCAGCACAGCATAGCCTTCGGCGCTGTCGGGAGAATCGCCAAGGTCGAACAGCATGGTCAGCCGATCCTTGCCGCCGGCCTTGATGGCGAGCACCGCGGCATTGGAAAAGCCCGAAGTCTCGGGCGGCGAACCGCCGCCGTCCGGTCCCTCGATATGACGCATCTCGATCGGCAACCCACCCCTATAGAAGCCGTCCTTGTCCGCAGCGAGATCCGGAATGACCATCCTCGCGAGGTCGAGATAGGTGACATCCGTGCGGCCGGGCAGAGCGCTGCCGAGCTCCGGAAAGCTGATGGCTTGCGCGCCGGCCGCGGTCCATAGAAACGGCGCCAGCATCAAGGCGAGGATGAGGCGGAGCAGGCTGGGGTTCATGCGTGGCCTCGAGTTGGCGGTGCCAAGCTAGCACGGACAATCGAGGCGTACAGCTGCAGGCTGAAGATCAGGTCAGTGGATCGGCACCAGCCCGGCCAGCTCGCGCATGTCGTCGAACAGGATGCCGCCGGCCTGGATCAGGCCGGCGCGGTCGGAATAGGGATCGGCATGGTAGGAAAACACCCGCATGCCGGCGGCGATCCCGGCCTGCGTGCCGGCGACGCTGTCCTCGATGACGATGCAGTCGGCAGGCGCGAAGCCCATGGTCTTGGCCGCATGCAGGAACAGGTCCGGGAACGGCTTGCCACGGCTGACCATGGTCGAGGAAAACATCGCGTGTTCGAACAGCGGCAGCAGCCCGGTCTGGCCAAGCGTGATGTGCATCTTCGACACCCGGGCCGAGGTGGCGACGCAATAGGCGATACCGGCTGAACGCACGGCTTCGACGAACTCGCGGACGTAGGGGATCGCTTCGACGCCGTGGGCAAACAGGTCCGGCAGGCCGGCGTTCCAGCGATCGACGAAACCGGCGCCGAGCCTGACGCTGGTCTCTTCTTCGATCTCTTTCTGCACCGACGCCATGCTGCGGCCGGAGAAATTCTTGCGGCAATATTCGAAGCTTGTCGGATAGCCGGCAGCGGTCAGCCATTCGGCGAGACGCCGATTGGCCAAATTCTCTGTATCGACCAGAATCCCGTCGCAGTCGAAGATGACAAGCTTAGGCAGTTCAGACATCAGGCGGTGCCGGTCGATCCGAACCCGCCCGCGCCACGCGCCGTACCACCGGCCAGACTGCGCTCTTCCACGGTCGCCTGGGCCACCGCAGCGAAGATGATCTGGGCGATGCGCATGCCGCGCGTCACGGCAAAGTCCTCGTCGCCGAGATTGATCAGCAGCACCTTCACCTCGCCGCGATAATCGCTGTCGATGGTGCCGGGCGTGTTGAGGACGGTCAGGCCGTGCTTGAAAGCAAGTCCGGAGCGCGGCCGCACCTGGCCCTCCATGCCTTCCGGAATTTCCAGGATCAGCCCGGTCGGCACCAGAGCGCGCTTTCCCGGAAGGATCAGCAGCGGCCGGTCGTCCGGCACCGCGGCGCGCAGATCCATGCCGGCGGCACCAGTGCTTTCATAGGCGGGAAGGGGAAGTCCTTCAGCATGCGGCAACCTGACGAAGCCGACGGTCGGACCGATGACGGAGGGAGTTTGAAGGGCTGCGCGCATAAAATCGATCCTATCGGCGCGAACGGCGATTCGGTCAACTCGACTGTAATTCTATCAACGGCTTTCTTTTGGGCGGCACTGTGACCTGGTTTCGGGCACAGGAGTTTTGATGGATTTGTTGCGCTGAAGGATTGCATGCTTGGTGATTGGCGAAAACGTCCATGCTTCGTCATCCACGGGCGAGCAAGGAGCGTAGCGACGCGGCGCAGACCCGAGGATCCATGCCGCGACTCCAACGGGTCACGACGGTGCAGAGTTCTGCGCCGTTGCACTCTTGGGTAGGTCACGGCATGGATACCAGGGTCTCCGCGACGCCGCTTCGCGGCTGCTCCGCCCTGGTATGACGAAGTTGGGGAGGCTTCGGCCAAACGCGAACGTAGCGCTACTACCGCAGTTCCATCGGAACGACGGTCGTTTCCTTGATTTCCTCCATCACGAAGGAAGCGGACACATCCGACAGAGCCACCTTGGCGATCAGCCGCTGGTAGAGCCGGTCATAGGCCTTCACGTCGGCGACGCGGGCGCGCAAGACATAATCGAGGTCGCCGGACATGCGGTAGACGCCGGTGATCTCGGGAAAGCCGGTCACCGCCGCCCGGAACTTCTGCAGCCACTCCGGATCGTGGTTGGACGTGCGGATCAGGATGAAGACGGAAAGGCCAAGCCCGAGCTTTTCGGCATCGACCAGTGCCACCCTGCCGGTGATGACACCAGCCTCTTCCAGCCGCCTCACTCGGCGCCAGCAGGCATTGCGCGACAGCGCCACCCGTTCCGACAGCTGGTCGACCGACAGCGTGCCGTCGCGTTGCAGCTCAGTGAGCAATTTCCGGTCGATTTCGTCAATTTCCAGCGTCATGTGGGATTTTTGTCCCAAGGATCACCGAAATACAAGGACATTTTGAGACCGATGAACCGGCGAAGCGTGTCAGGATACTCATATCAGGAACTTGAAGCGCTGAAGGGGAACCAGCATGTCGGTCGCCAAGATTTTCACCTCTCATCCGGCCAAGGTCGGCGAAACCTATTTCAGCCACATGGGTTTTGCCGCCTGGTTTTCGTCGCGCCTGTTGATGGCGGCGGGCGCCGCGCTCGTTCACGCTTTCTTGCCGTTTCTGTTTGAAACTACCGCCAGCCGAATCGTTCGCGAGCTTTATGAGCGGACGCACAACAGAGGCACACACGCGATCAAGGAGCCTGCGGCTCTTATGGATCGCGCCTAGAGGACGACAGAAGCGATGTGCCGGTGGGCGGCCTATCTCGGTGAAGCGGTCTTTCTCGAAGACATCCTCACGGCGCCCTGTCACTCGCTGATCGCCCAGAGCCATTGCGCCCAGGAAGCGAAATCGCCGACCAATGGCGACGGCTTCGGCCTTGCCTGGTATGGCGACCGCCCGGAGCCGGGTCTCTATCGCGATATCCTGCCGGCCTGGTCCGATCCCAATCTGAAAAGCCTGTGCCGGCAGATCAAATCCGGCCTGTTCCTCGCCCATGTACGGGCGTCCACCGGCGGCGCCACCAGCCGCATGAATTGCCATCCGTTCATCTCCGGCGCCTGGTCGTTCATGCACAACGGCCAGATCGGCGGCTTCGAGAAGATCCGCCGCGCGCTGGAGAATTCGCTGTCAGACGCCGTCTTCGACCAGCGCGAAGGCACCACCGATTCCGAACTCTTTTTCCTGCTGATGATCGACGAAGGGTTGGCCGGCGATCCGCAAGGCGCGGTGTCCCGCGCCACTAGCCGCGTGCTCGAAGCCTCGCGCCGCGCCGGCCTCGAACCAGCGCTGAAGCTCACCGCCGCCTTCTCGGATGGACAGGCGCTGCATGCGGTGCGCTATGCCACCGACGCCCACGCGCCGACGCTCTACACCTCCGTCTTGCGCAAGGGCGGCGGCCGCTGCATCGTGTCCGAGCCGTTCGACCGCGAGGGCGGCGACTGGCAAGCGATCCCGCCATCGAGTTTTGTCACGATGACGCGGGACGGCATCAGCATTCGCCCGTTTGCTCCAGCGGCGGCAAAGCTGGCGCTGGTCGGGTAAGTTTCTTCGCCGGATCGCAAATGCTGCAAAGTCGCGGGCCAGCGCCCCCCTCTGTCCTGCCGGACATCTCCCCCTCAAGTGGGG
>NZ_RZRK01000312.1:0-6608 GCF_003997835.1 Mesorhizobium sp. M7A.F.Ca.CA.004.12.1.1 | reverse complement strand
CACCAGCACCGGCGGCGCCGACGATATTGCAGCGGTTGTCGAGGTCGCACGGCGGCATGGGCTTTATCTTCACGTCGACGCCGCATGGGCGGGATCGGCGATGATCTGTCCGGAATATCGGCATTTCTGGACAGGCGTCGAAGGCGCCGATTCAATCGTTTTCAATCCGCACAAATGGCTGGGCGCCCAGTTCGACTGCTCTATCCAGTTCCTGCGCGATCCCGAAAGCCATGTGAGGACGCTGGCCATCAAGCCGGATTATCTGAAGACACACGGCCACGACGGCATCATCAACTATTCCGAATGGTCGGTGCCGCTCGGCAGGCGATTTCGCGCGCTGAAATTGTGGTTCCTGCTGCGCGCCCATGGCCTGGAAAATCTGCGCACGATGATCCGCAATCATGTCGGGTGGAGCGAAGCGCTGGCGGCGCGGCTGGCAAGGGAGTTGGATTTCGAGATCGTCAGCGAACCGATGCTGTCGTTGTTCTCGTTCCGAAACAAGATCGCAACCGACGCGGACGAGCAAAATCTGCGCCTGGTCAATGCGATCAACGACGATGGCCGCATCTACCTGACGCAGACGAAGGTCGATGGCAGGATCGCAATCCGGTTCCAGGTCGGACAGTTCGAGGCGACCGCCGCCGATGTTGATACGGCCTTCACCGTCATCACGGAAATCGCGCGCGCAATGGATTGATCGGGCACAATCTGGTTTGCGTTCGTATTCACCTTGGCAATCACATGCATTTCATTAGCCGGCTTATGCCTTTTCATCGGTTTCGTTTTCGACTATAGACAAGAAAAACGAAAACGGGAGGTTGCCTATGTATCTGTCGCCGCGCCATGCCGAGATTATCCAGATGGCCAAGGATCATGGCCGCGTGCTGGTCGATGATCTGGCCACCCACTTCAATGTGACGCCGCAGACCATACGCAAGGACCTCAACGATTTGTGCGACCAGCGGCTGCTCTCGCGCATCCATGGCGGCGCGTTGTATCCCTCCGGCATCGAGAACATGGAATATGAGGCGAGACGCAAGATCGCCGCCGACGAGAAGGAGGCGATCGGCCGTGCGGCCGCCAGGCTGATCCCCGACAATGCCTCGCTGTTCATCAACATCGGCACCACGACCGAGTCGGTCAGCAAGGCGTTGCTCGATCACAACGGGCTCATGGTCATCACCAATAACATCAATGTTGCCAATAGGATGCGGATATATCCCTCGATCGAGGTGGTGATCGCCGGCGGGGTTGTGCGCGGTTCCGATGGCGGTGTGGTCGGCGAAGCGGCGGTCGACTTCATCAGGCAGTTCAAGGTCGACTATGCGGTGATCGGTGCATCCGCCATCGACCATGACGGCGCCTTGCTCGATTTCGATTTTCGCGAGGTCAAGGTGGCGCAGGCGATCATCGCCAATGCAAGGCATGTCATCCTGGTTTCCGACCAGACCAAATTCGAGCGAACCGCACCGGTGCGCATCGGCCATCTGTCGCAGGTCAACACCTTCATCACCGATCGTTGCGACATCCCGTCAGTGCGCAAGATCTGCCAGGAGGCCGAGGTTCAGTTGATCGAGACGTCGCTCGCCTAGGCGGTTTCTGCCCGATATCACGCGCTCGTGATATTTCGTTTGACATTCGTTATCATTTCGAAATAATTCCGACACGGTTTCGTAAAAGCCCAAAAATGGTGCAATGCGAAATCGTTGGAGGAATTGTGGACGCATCTCCGATCCGTGACATTTTCGTCATAGGTGGCGGCATCAATGGCTGCGGCATTGCCCGTGATGCCGTCGGTCGTGGCTTTTCCGTGTTTCTCGCCGAGATGAACGACCTAGCCAGCGGAACCTCCTCGGGTTCGACCAAATTGATCCATGGCGGCCTGCGCTACCTCGAATTCTACGAATTCCGCCTGGTGCGAGAGGCGCTGATGGAGCGCGAGGTTTTGTGGAAGAACGCGCCGCACATCATCTGGCCGATGCGGTTCGTGCTGCCCTATGCCAAAGGCCTGCGTCCGGCCTGGCTGATCAGGCTCGGTCTCTTCCTCTACGATCACATTGGCGGGCGCAAATTGCTGCCCGCGACCCGGACGCTGGACATGGCCAGGGATCCGGCCGGCAAGCCTTTGAAGCCGCTGTTCAAGAAGGCCTTCGAATATTCGGATGGCTGGGTCAATGATGCGCGACTGGTGGCGCTGAACGCGCGTGATGCCGCCGACCGCGGCGCCACGGTCCGCACCCGCACGAAAGTGACCGGCGCGCGCCGCGAAAACGGCCTGTGGGCAATCCAGATCGAGGACCTGCAGACCGGCGAGACCGAGGAGATCAAGGCGCGACTGCTGGTCAATGCCGCCGGCCCCTGGGTCGATCATGTGCTGTCCGGCGTCGTCGGGCTCAACGATGTGCACAATGTCCGCCTCGTGCAGGGCAGCCACATTGTCATCGCCAGGAAGTTCGACGATCCACGCGCCTATTTCTTCCAGAACAAGGATGGCCGCATCATCTTCGCCATTCCCTATGAGGAAGAGTTCACACTGATCGGCACCACCGACCAGGATTATCCCGGCGATCCGCATGACGTGAAGATCAGCGACACCGAGATCGATTACCTCTGCGCCGCGGCAAGCGAATATTTCGCCCAACCCGTCAAGCGCTCGGACATCGTCTGGACCTATTCGGCCGTCCGTCCGCTCTATGATGACGGAGCCTCCAAGGCGCAGGAAGCGACGCGGGACTATGTGCTCAAGGCCGATGGCGGCGACGGCGCCGCCCCAATTGTCAATGCTTTTGGCGGCAAGATCACCACCTATCGCCGGCTGTCGGAATCGATGCTGGAAAAGATCGAGAGTTTTCTCGGCAAACGCGGCAAGCCGTGGACGGCAAACGCGCCGCTGCCGGGCGGCGATTTCCCGGCCACCGGTTTCGATGCCGAAGTGGCGAAATTGAAAACCGCTTATCCATTCCTCGACGCGCGCCTGGCTCGCCGGTTGACCCGGCTCTATGGAACCCGCGCGAGGATGCTGCTGGGGCTGGCCAAATCGAACGTCGATCTCGGCCGCAACTTCGGCGCCGATCTCTACGAGGCCGAGGTGCGCTATCTCGTTCAAAACGAATGGGCCGTCACATCAGAAGATGTATTGTGGCGCCGGACCAAGCGCGGTCTGCATCTCAGCCGCGAGCAGGTGGCGGCGCTCGATGAGTTCATGCGCGGCATAAGCCGGCGCCATGTCGCGGCTGCCGAATGAAGAGGGGTTTGAGCTGATGCGGAAGGCCTGGGAGGAGGCGTCATGCTGGAACTGAGAAACGTCACCAAGGCGGTCGGCGCGGTCGAGCATATAAGCGACGTGTCGCTGACGCTCCAGCACGGCTCGCTCAACGTCCTGCTCGGACCTACGCTTTCCGGCAAGACAAGCCTGATGCGGCTGATGGCCGGCCTGGACGTGCCGACCTCCGGTTCGATCTGGTTCGACGGCCAGAATGTCACCGGTGTGCCGGTGCAGAAGCGCAAGATCGCCATGGTCTACCAACAGTTCATCAACTATCCGGCGATGACCGTTTATGAGAACATTGCTTCGCCGCTGCGGGTGGCCGGCATCGAGCAGGCCAGGATCGACAGCCAGGTGCGTGAAGCCGCGGCTCTTCTCAAGCTGACGCCCTATCTCGACCGCACGCCGCTCAGCCTGTCCGGTGGCCAGCAGCAGCGCACCGCGCTGGCGCGCGCCATCGTCAAGAACGCAAGCCTGGTCCTGCTCGACGAACCGCTCGCCAATCTCGACTACAAATTGCGCGAGGAACTGCGCGCCGAATTGCCCAGGATATTCGCCGCCGCCGGCACCATCTTCGTCTACGCCACGACCGAGCCGCACGAGGCGCTGCTGCTCGGCGGCAACACGGCGACGCTTTCGCAAGGCAAGATCACCCAGTTCGGACCGACCATCGAGGTGTTCCGCAAGCCGGTAGATCTGGTGACAGCCAGGACATTTTCCGATCCACCGCTCAATACTATAGTGCTTGCCAAGAAGGGCCGGGATTTCCTGCTCGAGGGCGGCGTGAACCTGCCGGTGCCGGCCGAGCTCTCCGGCATTGCCGATGCCATGTACACGATCGGTTTTCAGCCGCACCACCTGTCGCTCGAGCGGCCCAATGCGGCGGCCGTACCGGTGCGCGCCAAGGTGACGATCACCGAGATCACCGGATCGGAGAGCTTCATCCATCTCGATTTCGCCGATGCGCGCTGGGTCATGCTGACCCATGGTATCAGGCATTTCGAGCCGGACGAGGTGGTCGAGGTGTTCATCGATCCGCGCCACATCATGGTTTTCGACGAGCACGGCAGCGCCGTGACTGCGCCGAAGCTGGCGGCTTGAGGGCAAGAGATGGCACGCATCGACGTCAACCATGTCAGGCATTCCTACCTGCCGAACCCGCAGAAGGATGCCGATTTCGCGCTGCGGGAAGTGCATCATGTCTTCGAGGACGGCGGCGCCTATGCGCTGCTCGGGCCCTCCGGTTGCGGCAAGACCACGCTGCTCAACATCATTTCGGGATTGTTGCACCCCTCGCACGGCCAGTTGCTGTTCAACGGCAAGGACGTGACCAATTTGTCGACGCAGGAGCGCAACATCGCGCAGGTGTTCCAGTTCCCGGTCATTTACGACACCATGACCGTCTACGACAATCTGGCCTTCCCGCTGCGCAACCGCGGTGTGCCGGAAGCCGATGTCGACCGCAAGGTTCGCGAGACGCTGGAGATGATCGATCTGGCGTCGTGGGCGAAGAAGAAGGCGAGGGGCCTGACCGCCGACCAGAAGCAGAAGATCTCGCTCGGCCGCGGGCTGGTGCGCTCCGACGTCAACGCCATCCTGTTCGACGAGCCGCTGACCGTCATCGATCCGCACATGAAGTGGGTGCTGCGCTCGCAGCTGAAGCAGTTGCACCGCCGCTTTGGCTACACCATGGTCTATGTGACCCACGACCAGACCGAGGCGCTGACCTTCGCCGAGCAGGTCGTGGTCATGTATGATGGCGGCATCGTGCAGATCGGCACACCGGCCGAATTGTTCGAACGCCCGCGCCATACCTTCGTCGGTTATTTCATAGGCTCGCCAGGCATGAACGTCATGCCGGTGGCGATCGACGGCAAGACGGCGACGCTCGGCTCGCAGCGCATCGAACTGCCGGGCGCACCCAAGGCAGCCAGCGGCGCCGTCGAGCTCGGCATCCGTCCCGAATATGTCCGGCTCGGCCGCGAAGGCATGACCGTGCAGGTCAGCAAGGTCGAGGATCTCGGTCGCCACAAGGTGGTGCGCGCCAAGCTCGAAGGCCGCGATATCTCTGCCGTGATCGGTGAGGACGAGACCCTGCCTGCCGATCCGAAGGTGCGGTTCGACCCGGCCGGCATCAACATCTATGCCGATTCCTGGCGTGTCGAGATGGAGGCCTAGATGGAGAAGACCTGGAACAACAAGGCCTGGTTCATGGTGCTGCCGGTCCTCCTGCTGGTGGCGTTCTCGGCGGTGATCCCGCTGATGACGGTGGTCAACTATTCGGTGCAGGACACGTTCGGAAACAACGTCTTCTTCTGGAACGGCTCGGACTGGTACACCGAAATCCTGGAGTCGGAACGCTTCTGGCTGTCGATGGTCCGCAACCTGATCTTTTCCGCAACCATCCTCGCCATCGAGATCCCGCTCGGCATCTTCATCGCTCTCAACATGCCCAAGAAAGGCTGGGGCGTGCCGGTCTGCCTGGTTCTGATGGCTCTGCCGCTGCTGATCCCGTGGAACGTCGTCGGCACGATTTGGCAGGTGTTCGGCCGCATCGACATTGGCCTGCTCGGCTACACGCTGTCGTCGCTCGGCTTCGACTACAACTACGTCAACGATCCGACCGACGCCTGGGTGACGGTCATCCTGATGGACGTCTGGCACTGGACAAGCCTCGTCGTTCTGCTTTGCTACGCCGGACTGGTCTCGATCCCCGATGCCTTCTACCAGGCGGCCAAGATCGACGGCGCCTCACGCTGGGCAGTGTTCCGCTACATCCAGCTGCCGAAGATGAACCGCGTGCTTCTGATCGCGGTGCTGCTGCGCTTCATGGACTCATTCATGATCTACACCGAGCCGTTCGTCGTCACGGGCGGAGGCCCAGGCAATTCGACGACGTTCCTGTCGATAGACCTGGTCAAGATTGCCATCGGCCAGTTCGATCTCGGGCCGGCGGCGGCCATGTCGATCATCTACTTCCTGATCATCCTTTTGCTGTCATGGGTGTTCTACACCGTCATGACCAATGTCGATGCGGAGCGCTGAGATGAGCGGCGCCAACGAAGGAACGACGAGGCAGGACCGGGTGCGTGAGACGGCCGTTTCGGACGGGCTCGCCAGCACATTGTCGCAGGACCAGCTTGCGCGGCTGATGCGCCGGCGCGGCGAAGAATCCCGGTTCTGGTGGTTGGTGCCGACGATCTACATCATCTTTCTGATGCTGCCGATCTACTGGCTGGTCAATATGAGCTTCAAGACCAATCAGGAGATCCTGGGCGCCTTTTCGCTGTGGCCGAAGAGCCCGACCCTGGCCAACTACATCGTGATTTTCACCGACCCGTCC
>NZ_RZRK01000311.1:0-6673 GCF_003997835.1 Mesorhizobium sp. M7A.F.Ca.CA.004.12.1.1 | reverse complement strand
GTCGATGAACAGGGCCTGTTCCATCTGATCAATACGGTGCGTGGTGCCGGGTCGACGCTGCTCCTGACGGCGCGCCGCTTCCCGTCCGCCTGGCGCGTCACGCTGCCTGATCTCGCCTCACGGCTGAAAGCGGCGGCGACAGTCGAAATTCATGAGCCCGACGATCTCCTGCTCGCCGGCGTCATCACAAAACTCTTCGCCGACCGTCAGATCGAAGTCGAACCGCATGTCGTGCAGTATCTGGTCCGCCGTATCGAGCGCTCGCTGGCGACAGCGATGCGCGTGGTGGAGCGGCTCGACCGGACCGCGCTCGAACGCAAGACGCCGATCACCAGGGCGCTGGCAGCCGAAACCGTCAACGCCATGGATGAAGGGCAGGGCGAATTCGAGATTTAGCTGAGAGGTCAGTCTCAGAGCCACATTACGGCGAAATGACGGACCGCGAGGTAGACGGCAGAGTGAGCGGCGATATAGCCGGCGGCGACCAGCACAAACATTCCGATACTGACACGCCAGGAGCGGGAGACGACGGCGCCTGGGGCCTGCCTCGCCTGTCTGCGGCTTTCACGGTTGTTCCACATCGCCAGCGCGGCGCAGGCAATTGCCCACGTCACCATGAACGGAACGGTGATGCCGGCATAGGCAAAGTAGGCCGGTCCGAAAAGCGACACCCAGGCATCCATTCCAAGCATCTGAACCCCCTGTTGCCGAACCGGCCACGAATCCACGACCGGAGCCGGAGCAAGTGACCATATGGCTGCGCCGGGCATTGGGCTGTGAGGGGATGGTCGGAGTGGAGAGATTCGAACTCCCGACCCTCTGGTCCCAAACCAGATGCGCTACCAGGCTGCGCTACACTCCGAACGGTCTGTTGCCTATTCATTTCGGTGGTGCATGGCAAGTGCAAAAACCTGCGAGAGCAAAAACCTTGCCGCCGTGCGCATTGCGCAGTAATGACGGGCGAAGGGTGGCGATGCTGCCTTGCACAAGAACGAGGTGGCCATGTCCGCGCGCATTTTCAGCCCAGCCAAAACCGCGATGCAGTCCGGCAAGGCCAAGACCGGCCACTGGGTGCTGGAATTCGATCCCGAGACGCGCAAGAAGATCGATCCGCTGATGGGCTATACGACGTCGGCAGACATGAGAAGCCAGATCAGGCTTAGCTTCGACACGCGGGAAGAGGCGGTAGCCTACGCCGAAAAGCAAGGGCTCGCTTTCCGCGTCGAAGAGCCGAAAGAGACCAAGCGCCGCCAGATTTCCTATGCGGAGAATTTCCGCTATGACCGCAGGACGCCCTGGACGCATTGAACGGCGGCTAATGCCAGAATATCCAGCCGGCCCAAAGGCCGGCCAGCGGTCCCGTAGCTCAGCTGGATAGAGCACCGGCCTTCTAAGCCGATGGTCACAGGTTCGAATCCTGTCGGGATCGCCAAAGCCTTTCGGTCCGTTCCGGACACATAGGTTACGGTTTATACCGGAGACGTGGGCTTTCAGAGAGCGGCATCGGGCCTCGTGCGCTCAAACCGCCGCGGCCAGAAGCAGCGTTACCCCCAGGACCGTCGACGCATAGATCGTCGCTAGAAGCACGATCGGCCGAGGATACTCGGCGGGTGTCGCGAGGCCGGCAAAGTCGGGATTTCGGGTTTCGGTGCCGGGCCACGGGACGTCGTCGTCGGCGGCGGCGTTGTCATTGCAAGCGCGCACAGAAAAACGCCGGGCTATATCGGCGGCGATCAGAGGATCGTCCGCCACCAATTTCGACCAGTCCGAAACAATGCCGATTTCACGTTTGAACATCGCTCGCCTCCCGTTTGCGCTCTAACAGCGATATCTAAATTATGTTCCACCGATAGTTTGACGAGGCGGACCGCTCTTGGTCACTGCGGCCTTCTGATTGACGAAAATCACGCCTGCTGCCTCCAACCCTCGACGGATGGCAGCCAGCTTGGCCGAACTCGGAATCCTTCGTCCGCTCTCGAAACTGCCAATCGTTCCTTCGCTGAGGCCGCACTTCGCGGCGAGTCGCACCTGCGACCATTTCAGCATCGCTCGTGCGGCTCTGCACTGCTGGGATGTAAGGGGCTGGATCCCTGAAACGGTGGAGCTTCGCTTGTTCACATCCTCAGATCCCTTCGCTTCGGCGGGACATGGCTTTGCACCAGGCGTACCTTGTCCCTATCCACTGTGACCATTGTCCCGAGCGATACCGTGACCTTGTCGCCGTCGATTCGCGTAACGCCGCCGGATAATTCCATCAGCTGGCCCTTGGTCAGCCTGGTCGCCGGATCAATGACCGAATGCGGAAAATTGTAACCGGGGATCGACACGCTGACGCGGTCTTCCGTGACGCGCTTCAGCACCGTCGCCATGACCGCCACTTCGTCGCCGACCTTTATTGCCATGCCACTGATTCTGGGGCGTCATCTGCCGGCGTCAAGGATTAGCTAGATCTGATATAACAAAATCGCGGAATCAGCTTTCTCCATGCAGGGTCGCCCCGACAGCGGCAAATACCGCAAGCCGTCCAACTCTGTTCGGTGATGAGGCGTTGGCGTGGCTCGGGCAGCCGCCCGGCGCCAGCGTATTATTTCGTGACTCCGCCTTTTCGGAACCTTCCTGCGCACAGCGCGTTCGGCCCGCTGTATTCGAGAACCCTCATATAAAAGTGGACAGGCGGGAGGCAAACAAGGGTGGGGAGGAGTGTTGCCATGTCGAAGCGAGAAATAGGCATATCTTCGGCTCTGGATCGGCGTATCGCCGATCTCAAGGCCAAGATGCAGGACGCCCGGATCACGGAATACGAAATGAAAACCTTTCAAAAAGTGGCTTCAGCCATGGGAGGCGACGGAGGTTCCCTGCGCCTCGATGCCGACGACCTGATCGCGGCATCCTTTGTCGTCGATGCGCTGAGTGAGTCAACGCTCAACTGACGACGCGGTCTGGTTCGCGCGCCGTTTTGCCCTTGTCCGGCCGGCAATTGGCTCACGCCTTCAAGCTCTGAAACAGGATGGCTGCTTTCAGCGGCCGTCTTGTGGCACGTTTGCGCAAGCCTCCGTCGCAAGTCACCGATCGGGGCTGGCGGGTGGATTTGATTCCGCCGCCCGACAGAAATTGGAGGGAAAGTCTTATCAATTTGTTTGGGTTGGTGCGTCATAGTAGCGACGGCTAACGGAGTTGAACGGGATGAAGCTCGATCTGTCGCCGACGAGCTGGGGCAGGGTGATCGCTGTCACGGTAGTCGGTACTGCATTCTTCATTGCCGTGGCGTTCTTCGTCGATTCCTTCAATTTCCCCTATCTTTCGCCCGAGGCCGTGTGGCGGGCGAAGATGACCGACTTGTTGCTGCCTTTGGTGCTGGGCGGCTCGTTTCTGTTTTTCCTGATGTGGAAGATTCGCCAGCTGGCCATCGCGCAGCGCGATCTCAGCATCATCGCCGCGACAGACAGCCTGACGGCGGTGCTGAACCGTGGCGCCTTCTCTATGCTGGTCGAAGCCTATCTCGAGCAGACCCGAAAGCAGGAGCAGACCCGTTCGGGGGCGCTGCTGATCATCGACGCCGACCACTTCAAGTCGATCAATGACCGCCTGGGTCACGATTGCGGAGACCAGGCGCTCAAACTGATAGCACAGGCGATCAAAGGGCAACTGCGTGGCGGCGATATCGTCGGCCGCATCGGAGGCGAAGAATTCGGCGTGTTTCTGCCCGGCGTGGACCCCTCGCAATCCTGGGTGGTCGCCGAAAGCATCCGCCGGCGTATCAGGGAGATGGAATTCTCACCCGGCGGCAGGCCTTGTCCGCTTTCCGTCAGCATCGGCGGCACAAGCTTTACCGGCCCGATCACCTATGAGGAAATCTTCTCCGCTGCCGACAAAAGGCTTTACACGGCCAAGTCGAACGGACGCGATCAAGTCAGCTTCGATCCGGCCGGAACGTCTCCGGCGCCTCTGCCCGGGGTTGCCACCGTGCATTGATGGGTGACTCGGGACCGTCGCGCAGCAGTGCTTTGGCTGCCGACATCACGCTAAAGAGATAGTTTTCTCACGCCTGAAGCGCCAGATATCGAAAATCTGTCGACTTATACGCCTTGCTTCGACCAGGAGCTTTTCCGCGGGACTCCGCTTTGGAGCGGAATTTGCGCTGGCTCTCACGAGCCGCTCCTCACTAAGAAGGCTGGTCAACCCGAAGGCCTTCTCACGAATAAGGTCATTTTGCACACACAGTGCGGGCAACAGTTGGTAGATCGCTTTGCTTGACGATGTCGGAAGCGACGGATCGAAGATAACGTGATCGGCGGGCGCATCGAGACTTCGGGCGATCAGATCGCGCGCTGCTTGCTTCGAAATGATGTACCCGGCCGCTCCGATGTGGAACCCATATAGCCTAACAACCGAAAACACCCGACTGACGCAGGTGCGCTTCATCGCGATAACGGTTTTCTTTAGGTAGGTTTCCAGCTTGACGATATCGGCGTTGGCCGGAATCCATCCATCATCGGAAAGCATTGGGCCAGCTGCTTCGGACAACAGGACATCATCCTCGAAGATCGCACCAAAGGCATCCTCACCATCTGCGATGATGGTCCAGCAAACCTTGTGGCTCATAAGGCAAGCCGCTTCCGTGGGAGTTAAACTTGGTGAAGTCGCAGCAAATTCCGGTCGATGCAACGCGTCTACGGCAGGAACCCGGTCGAACGAAACACCAACCTTCGCGAATTCAGCCGTGACATGGGCAAGTCGATCGGGAGACCGATCGAGGTTAATAACCATACATTTCATTGATGCCCCCCACAGGCTATCGGTCGATAATTACTGCCTTGACCTTGAAATAACTTGCTTAACTAACTTGAAATAACTTGCTTAACTAAATAGCGAGACTCTGCAAGGGGTAGGCGACGCAGCTTAGGCTGCCAGTGATGTTTTTGAGCAATAGATGGACGACTTAGCACTCACCGAATGCCCCCGTATTGACGCAACCTGCGTAATGGGCGACCGATATCTCGGGCAGCTAAATACCAGCTGAAGGTAGATATCTCTGTTCACAGCGATTTTTCAGCAGCTGCGTTAGCTCTGCTCGGCCACAAGTAAGGCCACCGATCGCCATGTGGGCAGCACGGCAACGGCCAGATTTTCACTATCGGCAAACAGCCGGCCAAGCTAACAAAGCGCAGCGACCATGATCCATTTGTTCAACGGCTTTCAGGATCCCTTCGGCGGCAGTGACCTTGAAGCTCTGGAACTGTACCGGCTGTTGAGTGCCGATTCCGAGGTGCATCTGTGGGCAACCTCCTCCAGCGTGTCCGGCGAGTTGATGCGGAACTTCCCGATTCGCCGCGTCTCGCTGTCGAAGTGGGATGTCCCGAATGGCGGCACCTACGTCTTTCTCGGCTCGCATTGGCGCAACAAGGTGTGGCCTTACCTGATCCCGCGGCCGCGCCGGCTGATCTATGTCTTCAATACCTTTCACCCGAAAATCATCGCGCTGACGACGCGCATGCCCCGCATGCTGAACTGGCCAGACGCCGAACTGGTGCTGATTTCCGATTTTCAGAGACGGATGCTGCGGGTCGATGGCGTCGTGCATCCATCGCTGATCGATGTCGAACGTTTTTCACCCCGGCGTCTGGCTTCGGATCGTCCGTTCACCGTCGGACGCTTGAGTCGCGACGGGCCGGGCAAACATCATGCCGATGACATACCCCTCTACGAGACATTGCTGGCCGAGGGCACAGCCTTGCGGATTCAGGGCGGGGCAGGGCTCAAGGACAGCCTCATGCCGCATCCGCAACTCGAACTGTTCCCACCCGGCCGATTTTCCGCCGAAGAGTTTCTGCGGACGCTCGACGTGTTTTATTATCGCACCGGTTGGCATGTGGAGACCTTCGGTCGCGTCGTGTTGGAGGCGATGGCCTGCGGTTTGCCTGTGGTCTGCCATTCCCATGGCGGCTATTCCGACCACATAAGGCATGGCGAAAACGGTTTCTTGTTCGAGACGACTGAACAGGCGTTGCGCATCCTTGCCGATCTCAAAGCCGATCCGGCATTGCGGGCGACAGTGGGAAAAAGGGCGAGGGAGTCCTTCGAACAGATCTATTCTTCCCAAGCTGTGCGACAGAGGCTGGATTTCTATTTGCGTTAGCCCGGCGTCTGAAACCGTCTGCCCGGCCGGTTTGGCATCCAGATCGACATCGCGTTAAAGGGTGAGCACCCGAATGGCCTCCGGGTGGGTGGTGGGCTTCGGCGCGGAAACAGACTGTGCAGGACTTCTATCGATGACATTGATGGGCGCGGCGGCACTGCTGATCCTGATCCTGACTTACGCCGGTGTTGCAATTGGCCGCATCCCCGGCCTGCGCCTCGACCGGGCGGGGATCGCGCTTCTCGGCGGGGCCGCGATGATCGCCATCGGCGCGCTCAGCATGGAGGATGCCTACCGGGCGATCAATTTCGACACCATCACGCTTCTGCTCGGCATGATGATCGTGGTGGCGCATCTGAAGGTGTCAGGCGCCTTTCGCGGCCTTGGCGCCATCGCCATCGAGCACGCGCACGCGCCCTTCATGCTTTTGGTGATGGTGACGCTGCTGACCGGCGTGCTGTCCGCCTTCCTGGTCAACGACGCCATCTGCCTCGTCATGGCGCCGATCGTCGTCCATGTCACCCGTGTGATCAAGCG
>NZ_RZRK01000310.1:0-6679 GCF_003997835.1 Mesorhizobium sp. M7A.F.Ca.CA.004.12.1.1 | reverse complement strand
CCGATGCCGGATAGGCACCGAGGCCCATCAGCGTCGAGGTAATCGGGAAACCGGTAAGATCGACCAGTTCGCGCAGCAGATGGCTCGCTTCCGGGCCGGAATTGATGACGCCGCCGCCGCTATAGATGATCGGCTTCTTGGCGCTGGCCATCAGCTCGACCGCCGCCTTGACCTTTTCCAGGTCGCCCTGGACCTTGGGCTGGTAGCTGGTGCGCGGCGCGATCTGCGGCGGGACGTAGAATCCCCTGGCGAACTGCACGTCCTTCGGAATATCGACGACGACCGGACCCGGACGGCCGGTGGTCGCGACATGGAAAGCCTCGTGGATGGTGGCGGCGAGCTCGTTGACGTCCTTCACCAGCCAGTTGTGCTTGGTGCAGGGGCGCGTGATGCCGACCGTATCGCATTCCTGAAAAGCGTCGGAGCCGATCAGCGAGGTCGGCACCTGCCCCGTCAGGCAGACCAGCGGGATCGAATCCATCAGCGCGTCCTGCAGCGGCGTCACCGCATTGGTGGCGCCGGGGCCGGAGGTCACCAGCATGACGCCGGCCTTGCCGGTCGAACGCGCATAGCCTTCGGCCGCATGGCCGGCGCCCTGCTCGTGGCGCACCAGTATGTGCTCGACATCGTCCTGCTGGAAGATCTCGTCATAGATCGGAAGGACAGCGCCGCCGGGATAGCCGAAGACATGCTTGACGCCATTGTCCTTCAGCGCCTGCACCACCATTTCGGCACCTGTCATCTCGCGCCGCTCGTTCTGTCCGTTGCTCATCGGTCTGGTCCCGTACTGTCGCCATTTGGCGTTTGCTGGTCGTTTAGTCGTGTTTAAGGCAATAAAAAAGGCCCCCGAGGGAGCCTGTGTCTTGCGCATGGGGGGTTTTCGCCCGGCGGTTACACCGCCTTGCCCACGCGCTTTCCTACGAGAATGAGTGCCGTTTTCATGGTGGCGGACACTAAGGGCGGGCAAGGCAGCCTGTCAACGGGAAAAATCGCGCCGGCGCGCACAGCGTGCCGGCGCGATCGAGCTTGTCAGCCCGGCGCCTTGCAGCGGGAAACGCGTGGATCGCATTTGAACGCCTTCCTGGCCTGCATCTTCGCTGGCGGATGGTGGGGTGCCACCCTTGCCGGGGCATGGTGCTGGGGCATGCGCATTGCCAACGCTTGCTGATGCGGCTTTTGTTGCCCAGCTCCGCGTGCAAGACGCTGCCCCGAAACCGGCTTGGGCGACCCCCGGTTGAGCGACGATTTGACAACGATGCGTCCGTCGCCCGCGGTCCTGTCGGCATGCAGCTTGAGCGCATCGGCCTTCGCGCCGTTGCCGGCGGCCATCCGCTTGCTCACCGGCTTCACGACCACCGGATTGCTGGCAGTCACCGCGCCGGGGGAAATGGCCTTGTTGCCGGTCGCAGTCTTGGGACCCGCCAGGATTTGCCCGTTCCCCTTTGTATTGCCGGCAAGCCTCTTGATCTCGGCGCCCCTGGAAACATCGAGCCGTGCACTGGCAAACACGCCTTTGCGAGGCGGAACCAGTTTTGCCGCCTTGATCGATTCGATGACGGGCTTCGGGAGTTGCTGCAGCCGGGGTCCGGCATTGATTGCAACGACCTGATTGCCAAGTCGCACGCGCGGTGCATTGTTGACCACGACCGTCTGGTTGATGATCGTCGTGTTGCGCATGATGACGACGTTCTCCTGCACCGGCCGCACCATCCTGACCAGATCGACCGCGCCGATCGCCGCCACAGGCACGAAACACCACCAGGCGTCGTCGAAGGCGACACCGACGTCGGGCGGCGCTGGAGCCCAGCCGACATCATTGCCGCCCTGACGCCACACCACCCAGGCTGGCGCCCATTGATCGCCGGCGATCCACACCCAGCCGAAATCGGGATCATACGCCCAGCGGCCATAGTGATAGACGACATCGCCGAATGGCTCGGTGGACTGCCAGTACCAGCCATCGTCGGTCCAGACCCACCTGCCTTCGGTGTACGGCCGCCATTCGGTACGGACCGAGGGAACCCAGACATCGCCGAATCGGGCCGAGGTTCGCCATCCGCCATAATTCGAAAGCCTTTCGCGGACGGTGACGGCAATTTCCGCCGCATGCGCCTGCGTTCCGGGCAGCACCAGCGGGCCGGTCAGGGTCGCGCTCAAGGCCATGACCGCGGCCATTGCTGCTGCGCGTCCACGCCGGCCAAGGGAGCGACATGAAGACGCTTGGATGAAAGGTATGATGATCATAACGGGCTCCAGAGTTCCGCATCCAGAAAATCCCGGGAACCGCCCTGTTGCCCGCCACCGCTTCCCGGCTTCTCACCGATCGGTTGTCATCGGCCCGGGTGACCGCATTGCGGCATTTGACCATCAATTTTGCGCGACCGGCGCGGCATTCACAAATGGAACGTTCGTTTCCGGCGCCCGGGCGATTCCGAAACCGCCTGGCGATCTCATTTCTAGGATAGACCATTGAAATCGCTGGAAACTATGGTGGGGCGTGACGAGGGCCACCATCTCTGACGATACTTGATCGTCCGGCGGCAAGCCCGGCGGAGCGACCACCATGACGATCTGGATTTCACGGGAGGAAACCTGATGCTCGACAAGCCCTCTAGCAAGAACACGGCCCCTAGCAAGAAACTGTCCGACCTGCTCGATCAATTCGGCGCCGCGCTTGCTGCCAATGACATCGAGAAGGCGGTCGATTGCTTTCAAGATGATTGCTACTGGCGCGACCTCGTTACCTTCACCTGGAACATCAAGACCATGGAAGGCCGCGACCAGGTCCGCGACATGCTGAAAAACCAATTGTCGAAAACCAGGCCGTCGCACTTCGCCATCGCCAAGGGCGAGGACGCGACGGAGAGCGACGGGTTGATCGAGGGCTGGATCAGCTTCGAGACGGAAGTGGCGCGCGGCTTCGGCCATATCAGGCTGAAGGACGGCAAGATCTGGACGCTGCTGACCACCATGGCCGAACTGAAAGGCCACGAGGAGCCGGCAGGCTTTGCGCGGCCGATGGGCGCCAGGCACGGCTCGGGCAAGAACCGTCCGACATGGAAAGAAGAACGCGAGAGGGAAGCCGCCGAGCTCGGCTTCAAGACGCAGCCCTATACGGTGATCATCGGTGGCGGCCAGGGCGGCATCGCGCTCGGCGCGCGGCTGCGGCAGCTTGGCGTGCCCACCATCATCATCGAGAAGAACGAGCGTGCCGGCGACAGCTGGCGCAAGCGCTACAAATCGCTCTGCCTGCATGACCCGGTCTGGTACGACCATCTGCCCTATATCGATTTCCCCAAGAACTGGCCGGTCTTCTCGCCCAAGGACAAGATCGGCGACTGGCTGGAAATGTACGCCAAGGTGATGGAGCTGAATTACTGGTCCTCGACCGAGGCCAAAAGTGCGTCCTATGACGACAAGACGAAGGAATGGACCGTCGTCGTCCACCGCGACGGCAAGGACATCACGCTGAAGCCCAAGCAGCTGGTGCTGGCAACCGGACAGTCCGGCAAGGCCAATCTGCCGAAATTCAAGGGCATGGAAACCTTCAAGGGTGACCAGCACCACTCGTCGAAGCATCCGGGTCCCGACGCCTATGCCGGCAAAAAGGCCGTTGTCATCGGATCCAACAATTCCGCCCATGACATCGCTGCCGCACTTTGGGAAGCTGGTGCCGACGTGACCATGGTGCAGCGCTCGAGTACCCATATCTCCAGGTCCGACACGTTGATGGAAATCGGACTGGGTTCGCTCTATTCGGAGCAGGCGCTGCAGAATGGCATCACCACCGCCAAGGCCGATCTCATCTTCGCTTCGCTGCCTTACAAGATCCTGCACGAGTTCCAGATCCCGGCCTATGCCGAGATGAAGAAACGCGATGCGGCGTTCTACAAGGGACTGGAAAAGGCCGGTTTCATGCTCGACTGGGGCGACGACGAGTCCGGCCTGTTCATGAAGTACCTAAGGCGCGGCTCTGGCTATTACATCGATGTTGGCGCCTCGCAGCTGGTTATCGATGGTTCGATCAAGCTGAAGAGCGGCGTCGACGTCGAAGAGATCAAGCAGCACTCGGTTCTGCTCAGCGACGGGTCGGAACTGCCTGCGGACCTCATCGTCTACGCCACCGGCTACGGCTCGATGAACGGCTGGGCCGCCGATCTGATATCGCGCGAGACCGCGGACAAGGTCGGCAAATGCTGGGGCCTCGGCTCGAACACCACCAAGGATCCCGGCCCCTGGGAAGGTGAGCTGCGCAACATGTGGAAGCCGACGCAACAGGAGGCGCTGTGGTTCCACGGCGGCAATCTGCACCAATCACGACACTATTCGCAGTTCCTGGCGCTGCAGTTGAAAGCCAGGCAGGCCGGCTTGGCGACGCCGGTCTACGGCCTGCAGCAGGTGCACCACAAGGGATAGGCGAGCGCCATTCCTGCGGAGTAAAAAAGGAAGGAGGCATGGCTTGCACCCTGCCTCCTTCCTTCGAGGGAATTACGCCGGCTTACCCGCGGCGAACTGTGTCACCACCCGCTGCAGCAGCGGCACGTAATCGCGAAACGCCCGTGTCTTCATGTTGGCGATCTTGCCGCTCTCGTCCCAGATGCGGACCCGGACCGCTTCCTCGTGGAACGGGTTCTTGCGGAACTCGGCCACTTCATCGGCGCTCATCGGCCCGCCCTGCAGCGACAGCGTGTGCACCGAGGCCTGCGACAGCCTGCCGAAATAGGTCGGGTCGGTGGCGCAGAGATAGCGCTTGGCCGCGACATGCAGCCTGACGCATTCGACGATGACCGGCGGAAAGAACGGCGCCAGCACCTCGCCACCGGCCTCGTCATGATGCTTGTCCTCGACATCCTCGGGCGAATAGGTGCCGAACTCGCTGGTGTAGTGGCCGATGTCGTGCAGCAGCGCCGCCGCCACCAGCTCGTCCGGCGCGCCGTCCTGCTCGGCGAACCAGGCGCCCTGCAGCATGTGCTCCGACATGGTGACGGGTTCGCCGAGATAGGATTCGGCACCCCGGCGCTCGAAGATGTCGGCGATGAACTCGACGATGGTGTCCGCGTTCAAATCCTGGCCGCTCATTCCGCCGCCTCCTTGAACCCATGCTCGATCGCCGCGAGCGTCGACAGCAGACCGTCCTTGTCTGCGTAACAGCCCTGCAGCCAGCGCTTACCGGTACCGGAAAACGCCTTGCGGGCATGCATGACGCGGGTGTTGTCGACGATGAACGCCTGCCCCGCTTCGAGCTTGAACGTCACCTCGAAGGATGGATCCTCGATCAGTTCCGCGAACCGGCGATAGGCGGCGTAGTACGCTTCCATATCGCTGAACGGCACGTCGACCGTCGGCGCCAGGGAGCGGTTGTTGAAGCGGATGCAAATCAGCTCGCCATCGGGCCCGAGCTCGATCATCGGCCGCTTCGCCTGCAGCCGCACGCCGGAAGAGCCGGCATATTCGAAGCGCGCCGGGCATGAGCTCAGCAGCCGGAAGCCTTCCGGGTTCTCAGCCTGCAGCGCAGCCGCGACGGCAAACCCATCGACGACACTGGACTCGCCGCCCTCAACCGTATTCTCGATGCAGGACAGGATCTGCAGCGTCGGCACAGGGTCGCGATAGGGGTTGTCGGTGTGTGCCTGGAGGCCGAGATTCGTGTAGGCGAGATTGTTCGGATTGACCTCGGCGCGCACTTCGAACCAGCGCCCGTAATTGGTCTCCCTGATGTAGCCGAACAGATCGGATACTTTGCACAGCGCCCCGGATTCGGTCGGCAGATCGTCCATCACCGCGAAGCCATAGGTTTTCACCGCCGACAGCCATTGCCCCAGCACAGCACGATCGCGGCTGGCCGCAACATAGCCGGCGCGCGGTACCGAATTCTGCATCGAGGCCTTGGTCCATCGCACGGTGGCCTCGCCTGTCCAGCCCGGCTGGCGGCCTGCGTCACGATCATAGGCATTGGCGCTCAGCCATGCCGCGGGAAAGCTGACCGTCTTCTGCTCGGGCACGAAGCTGACTTCCAGGGCGCCGCCTTTGATCGACGCGGCGCCGATCCTGGTGTTGGCGGGAATGTCGAGAATGGTGATGAGCCGTTGACCATTGCCGGCGCTGCGCGTCTTGTCGTCCAGCGCATTGTCGCGCAGCCACATGGCATGAAAACGGCTGCGCGACCCGTCCTGCCAGCCAAGGTCGATTGTTCTGCCTTCGTCGCCGATCAGCGCGTGGGTGAGCATGGAGATCCGTTCCTGTTCATTGCGTCCCCCGCAGCCTGATCCGCAGGGTTTCGATTGCATGTTGATCGCGCGACAGGCATAACTCAAATTATCATTTTTTAGCCAATGACCGCAGAATACTAATGGCTCGTACAAATACACCCGTGCCGCCTCTGGACTGGCTGCGCAGTTTCGAGGCGGCGGCGCGGCTGTCGAATTTCACCGCGGCGGCAGCCGAGCTCGGTCTCACCCAGGCAGCCGTCAGCCAGCACATCCGGTTTCTCGAGGAGCGGCTCAAGACACGTTTGTTTTCGCGGCTGGCGCGGGGCGTTGCACTGTCGCCGGAGGGTGCGGCCTACTTGCCTCACATCCAGTCGGCCTTCGCCACCATCGGCAACAGCACCGCGGAACTGTTCGAGCCGCGTGCCGTCCAGACCGTGACCATCCGGGCGCCGATCTCCTTTGCCTTGCTC
>NZ_RZRK01000030.1:0-16521 GCF_003997835.1 Mesorhizobium sp. M7A.F.Ca.CA.004.12.1.1 | reverse complement strand
GGCGCACGCCGACAACCCGATCGTCAGTGCCGAATTGCCGTCTGGCGAACGCTTCGAAGGCCTGCTGCCACCTGTGGTGTTGGCGCCATGTTTTGCCATCCGCAAGCCCGCCGCGAAAGTCTACACCCTGGCCGACTATGTTGCCGAACGCATCATGCTGCCGCTGCAGGCCGATGCGCTGAAAAAGGCCGTCCGCGAGCGGCGCAACATGCTGATCGCCGGCGGCACTTCCTCGGGGAAGACAACACTCGCCAACGCTCTGCTGGCTGAAGTCGCCGAATGCGACGATCGGGTGATCCTGATCGAGGACACACGCGAACTGCAGTGCGCGGCCAGGGACTGCGTTGCCCTGAGAACAAGGCGGGGCTCGGTCACCCTTGCCGATCTCGTGCGCTCGACGCTGAGGCTCAGGCCGGACCGCATCATCGTGGGCGAGGTGAGGGGCGCGGAAGCGCTCGACATGCTGAAGGCATGGAACACCGGGCACCCAGGCGGCATCGCTACCGTACACGCCAATTCCGCGCGCTCGGCTCTCTATCGCATTGAGCAACTCGCCCAGGAAGCCGTGGTCACCGTTCCCCGCCGGCTCATCGCTGAGGCGATAGATCTGATCGTCTTCATAGCGGGACGCGGCTCGTCGCGCCACATCGACGCAATCGCCGAGGTCACCGGTCTCGACGGCAGCGGCGATTACGCCGTTGCCCCGCTCACGCTTTCGCAACTCCAGCAGCTTTGAAAGGCCTTCCTCATGCGCAAGAAGCTTCGCTTTCTTTCGTCCACAGCGCTCGCGTTTCTTATCACGGCCCCGGTTTATGCCGCCGGCTCAGGCATGCCGTGGGAGCAGCCGCTGCAGCAGATCCTGGAGTCCGTCCAGGGACCGGTCGCCAAGATCGTTGCGGTCAT
Source organism: Mesorhizobium sp. M7A.F.Ca.CA.004.12.1.1 (assembly GCF_003997835.1). Classification (NCBI taxonomy): domain Bacteria; kingdom Pseudomonadati; phylum Pseudomonadota; class Alphaproteobacteria; order Hyphomicrobiales; family Phyllobacteriaceae; genus Mesorhizobium; species Mesorhizobium sp. M7A.F.Ca.CA.004.12.1.1. The sequence goes on along the minus strand of NZ_RZRK01000030.1, from coordinate 15,618 downwards.
CATCATTATCACCACCGGCCTGACGCTTGCCTTCGGCGACACCGCCGGTGGTTTTCGGCGCCTGATTCAGATCGTCTTCGGTCTGTCGATCGCCTTCGCGGCATCGAGCTTCTTCCTCTCCTTCTTCTCCTTCGGTGGTGGGGCGCTCGTCTGATGGCCGCCGGGGAGCAGCATATCGAGGGCTTCGCAGTACCGGTCCACCGGGCGCTGACCGAGCCGATCCTGCTCGGCGGGGCTCCGCGCGCGGTGGCGATCCTCAACGGTACAGTGGCCGCGGCCATTGGCTTCGGCTTGCAGCAATGGATTGCTGGTCTGGTGCTTTGGATCGCAGGCCACTCGTTAGCGGTGTTTGCCGCAAGACGCGATCCGGACTTCGCCAGCGTGCTTGTGCGCCACCTACGTCTGAAGGGGTGGCTTGCATGCTGAACCTTTCGGAATATCGAAGCAAAGCCGACCGGCTTGCCGACCATCTACCCTGGGCTGCCTTGGTTGCGTCCGGCATCGTGCTCAACAAGGACGGCAGCTTTCAGCGGACGTTGCGGTTCCGCGGCCCGGATCTCGAAAGTGCGACGGAGGCTGAACTCGTCGGCATTTGCGCCCGGGCGAACAATGCTCTCAGACGCCTTGGCTCTGGCTGGGCATTGTTCTTTGAGGCCGAGCGCACAGAAGCGCTGGGCTATCCGAACTCGCATTTTCCTGACGCCGCGTCGTGGCTGGTCGACGAAGAACGCCGCGCTGCTTTCGAGGGGAAGGTAGCGCACTACGAGAGCCGCTATCATCTGACCTTGGTGTTTATGCCACCGCCGGACGCCCAGGCGCGCGCAGAAAGCACGCTCGTCGACTCTCATTATTCCCGAGGAGAAAGAGACTGGCGCCAGGATCTGGCGAGGTTCCGTGACGAGACCAACCGCGTGCTCGATCTCTTCTCGGGTTTCATGTCCGAAGTACGCGTCCTCGATGATGCTCAGACGTTGACCTACCTCCACGGCACGATTTCGCCTCGTCGCCATCCTATCATGGCCCCGGAAACGCCGATATATCTGGATGCAATCCTGGTCGATGCGCCGCTTACCGGTGGCCTGGAGCCGATGCTTGGTGAGCAGCATCTTCGCACACTGACCATCCTCGGCTTTCCGAACCTCACCCGGCCCGGAATCCTCGATACCCTCAATCATCAGGATTTCGCCTATCGCTGGATGACGCGCTTCATTCCGCTCGAGAAAACGGAAGCCACGAAGACGCTGACGCGATTGCGCCGGCAGTGGTTTGCCAAGCGCAAGTCGATCGTGGCAATCCTACGCGAGGTCATTACCAACGAGCCGGTCCCGCTTGTCGATAGCGATGCCGACAACAAGGCGCTCGATGCCGACGAAGCCCTTCAGGCATTGGGCGGTGATCATGTGAGTTTCGGCTATCTCACCACCACCGTGACGGTGTGGGGCGAGGATCGCCAAGCCGCTGCAGAGAAGCTTCGCGCGGTCGAGCGCATCATCAATGGGCTCGGCTTCACCACGATCCGAGAAGGCGTCAATGCGGTCGAGGCTTGGCTCGGCTCATTGCCTGGCCATGTCTACGCTAACGTTCGCCAACCGCTCGTTCATACATTGAATCTTGCCCATCTCATGCCGCTGTCGTCGGTTTGGGCCGGTCCTGCGACAAACGAGCATCTCGCGAAAGTCACCCAAACCGAAGCGCCACCGCTTTTCGTTGCCGAGACCAGTGGGTCGACACCGTTTCGGCTTTCCACCCACGTCGAAGATGTCGGCCACATGCTGGTTGTTGGTCCGACCGGCGCCGGCAAGTCGGTTCTGCTTGCTCTGATTGCTCTGCAGTTCAGGCGCTACGCCGGCGCCCAGGTTTATGTCTTCGACAAAGGCAATTCGGCCCGTGCTGCAACACTTGCCATGGGTGGAGAACACCACGCGCTAGGAGCGGACGGTTCCCTTGCCTTTCAGCCACTGCGCAGCATCAACGACCAGGCTAGCCGAAGCTGGGCGGCCGAATGGATCGCCAGCCTTGTTGCCCACGAGAACGTCACCGTCACGCCGGAGGTGAAGGAGGCTATTTGGTCAGCGCTGGCCAGCCTTGCCACCGCGCCGGCGCAGGAACGCACACTGACCGGTCTTTCGGTCCTGCTTCAATCCAATGCGCTGAAGACCGCATTGATGCCCTACACGCTCGATGGTCCCTTCGGCCGCCTGCTCGATGCCGATCATGATGGGCTGGCCTTGTCGGATGTGCAGTGTTTCGAGACCGAGGAGTTAATGCACAGCCAAGGCGCTTTGCTGCCAGTGCTTACCTATCTGTTCCAGCGACTTGAGGAACGGTTCGACGGACGGCCCACGCTGATCATGCTCGACGAGGCGTGGGTCTATCTCGACAATCCGCTGTTCGCCGCCCGCATCCGCGAATGGCTGAAGGTGCTGCGAAAGAAGAACGTGTCGGTTGTCTTCGCTACGCAGTCGCTGGCTGATATCGCGGGCTCTGGCATAGCGCCGGCAATCATCGAAAGCTGCCCGCAGCGCATTTTCCTTCCCAATGATCGTGCCGTGGAACCCCAGGCGCGCACAGCCTACGAGCGCTTCGGTTTAAGCGAGCGGCAGATCGAATTGATCGCCCGCGCCACGCCGAAGCGTCAGTATTATCTGCAATCGCGCCGCGGCAACCGTCTGTTCGAGCTCGAGCTTGGCCCCATCGCTCTTGCGCTTTGCGGTGCTTCCGATCCGGCCACGCAGACTCTGATCGACAGGATCATGTCCGAAGACGGGCAAGGCAGCTTTGCCTCGCAGTTCCTGATCGCGCGCGGCCTCGATTGGGCCGGCGAACTTCTCAAGCAATTCCCTCAACCAGACAAGGAGCAATTCTCATGATGCGGCGACGCCTTCTCTCCGGCCTGATCACCGTTTCCCTGATCGCCAAGCCTATGGCCGACTATGTGCAGCCCGCCTACGCCCTTATCGTGTTCGATCCGTCCAATTATGCGCAGAACGTGCTGACGGCCGCGCGCGCATTGGAGCAGATCAACAACCAGATCCAGTCGCTGCAGAATCAGGCGACCATGCTGCAGAACATGGCGCGCAATCTTCAGCGTCTGGATTTCTCTTCCGTTGGCCAACTCACCGGTTCGCTCCATCGCATCGACGGCTTGATGGACCAGGCGAGTGGCCTCAGCTTTGATCTGGGCAAGCTTCAAGACCAGTGGCGCAGCCAATATCCGGAAAGCTACGACGCCACGATCAAAGTCAGCGATGTGGCGAGTGCTGCGCGGGAGCGTTGGCAAACCGCCATGCAGGCGTTCCGCCAGACCATGGGTGTCCAGTCGCAAATCGTCGAGAACGTCCGCGCCGACGGCGATCTGCTCGCCGATCTCGTCAACCGCAGCCAAGGGGCGGCCGGTGCGCTTCAGGCAAGCCAGGCCACCAACCAGCTGATGGCGCTTTCGACAAAACAGCAGATGCAGATCCAGACGCTGCTCGCAACGCAGTTTCGAGCTGAGGCCGAGGATGCCGCCCGCAAGGCCCAGTCAGACGAAGCCGCCCGCGAGATGACGAAGCGATTCTTGGGTACCGGCTCGGCTTATCCCGGCAATTAATCACGAGTTCATCACGACGAGAAAGGCAGCGGCATGAACGACCTTGGCGTCATCGATCGCTTCATGGAGACCTTCATCCGCTACATCGACAGCGGGTTCGGTCTGCTATCGGGCGACCTCGCCTTCCTCACTACCATTCTGATCGGCATTGACATCACACTTGCCGGCCTGGCGTGGGCGCTCGGCGACGAAACCAGCGTTCTCGGCCGGCTTGTCCGCAAGGTGCTCTATGTTGGCGTCTTCGCCTTCATTCTGAACAATTTCAAGAACCTCGCCGATATCGTTTATCGTTCTTTTGCCGGTCTCGGGATTAAGGCGTCGGCCGGCAATCTGTCGGCAGACAATCTCTTGCGCCCGGGCCGCATTGCCGCGACCGGTTTCGAAGGTGCTTGGCCAATGCTTGACCAAGCCAGTCAGCTCCTGGGCTTCCCGGAAATCTTCGGCAACGCACTGACCATCTTCGTGCTGCTGATGGCCTGGTTCCTGGTCATCATCGCCTTCTTCATCCTTTCCATCCAGCTTTTCATCACCATCCTAGAGTTCAAGCTCACCACGCTGGCAGGTTTTGTTTTGGTTCCATTCGCACTTTGGAACCGTTCAGCGTTCCTGGCCGAACGCGTGCTCGGCCATGTTATCTCGTCAGGCATCAAGGTGATGGTGCTCGCCGTCATTGTCGGTATCGGCTCCACGCTCTTCGGGGAGTTCGCTTCCGCATTGCAAGGCAAGGAGCCGGATCTTGCCGGTGCCATGTCCCAGGTACTGGGCGCACTGGCACTGCTTGGCCTTGGCATTTTTGGGCCGGGGATCGCGTCGGGTCTTGTCTCAGGCGCACCGCAGCTTGGGGCGGGCGCCGCCCTCGGCACGACCGCGGCGGCAGCGGGTGTATCACTCGTTGCTGGAGGCACAGCATTTGCTGGCGCGCGTATGGCAACCAGCGGCGGTCTCGCCGCCATCCGAGCCGGCACAACAATGGGATCGGCTGCTTCCACGTCATGGCAGATCGGGCGCGCAACCTCGCCCGACGCTGGCCTCTCCGGTGTGGCTGCTGGAATGCATGGTGTAACCAGTGCAGCTGGCGGCGCCGCTATACGCATAGCGCGATCCGCCACTGCAAGTGTTGGGCGCAACGCCGATGCCGGGCGCGATGCCGCGTGGACCGCGACCGGCGGCGCGCCGACAGCGTCAATGACCGAACGCTCTGCCGGTTCGGCCACTGTTTCGGCGCCGACGTGGGCAAGGCGCCTACGTTCTGAACAGACCGCCCGGGCAAATCGCCACGCTGCCGTGCAAGCTGTCCGAGACGGAGACCGGCCGGGAGGCAGCGCCAACCCCTCTCTCAACGACAAGGATGACTAGATGCTCTTCAAGCGACCCGTGCACCGTTACGGCAAAACACCCGAACCGGTCACGCCGTATCAAAAAGCCGCCCAGCTGTGGGACGAGCGCATCGGCTCATCTCGACTGCAGGCCAGGAACTGGCGGATCATGGCCCTTGGCTGCCTGGCCTTGGCGACCGGGCTTTCCGGCGGACTCGTATGGCAGTCGATGCAAAGCCGTGTCGTGCCTTATGTCGTCGAGGTCGATGGCTTCGGCGAGACGCACGCCGTCGCGCCGGCGATCCGGAATTATGAGCCCTCGGATGCTCAGATCGCCTGGCATCTCGGCCGCTTCATCCAGAATGTCCGTTCCGTTTCCACCGATCCGGTTTTGGTACGGCAGAACTGGTTGGCAGCGTACGACTTTGCTAGCGATCGCGCAGCGCTCTTCCTCAACGAATACGCCAAGGCGAACGACCCCTTCGGTCAGATCGGAACGCGCAGTGTTTCGGTACAGGTCACCAGCGTGGTCAGAGCCTCCGAAAGTTCATTCCAGGTCAAATGGACCGAGCAGGTGTTTGAGCGCGGAAGCCTTGCCAGCACGATGCGCTGGACTGCGATCCTCACGATCGTGATCCGCTCGCCAAGCAATACGGATCAGCTGCGCAAGAATCCGCTCGGCGTCTTCATCAATGCCATTGACTGGTCACGCGAGCTCGACAGCGCCGTCCCAGCCCCCCTTTCTCCGACGGAGTCCACCAATGAAAGGTAAAATGTCACCGATTCGTGCCGTGCTGATCCTATCGGTGTCGGCAGCGGTCGTTTCCGCTTGTGCATCGAAGAAGGTGCCGCCGCCTGAGATTTCCTATGACGCTGCCGACTTCAAACCGGCCGCGATCGAAAAAGCGCCGGAGAGGCCGATTAGAATTGTCGAGGTGCCAAAACCACTGCCGCTGCCTGGCCAAATGCAGCCCGAGCCCGGCAAGGCCGAGGACAAGCGCCCTCCTGAAGAACGCGTCGCTGATGCCAACAAAGCCGCGACCCAGCAACCCACCAAGTACGGGTATGTTAATGCAGTGCAAGTCTACCCCTTCACCGATGGCGCGCTTTATCAACTCTATGCCGCGCCGGAGCGCGTGACCGACATCGCTCTGCAGCCGGGCGAGAAACTAACCGCCGTGTCGGCTGGCGACACCGTGCGCTGGGTCATTGGCGATACCGCAAGCGGCACCGGTGACAATCAGCGCACCCATGTTCTGGTAAAACCCTTCGCGCCGGGTCTTGCCACCAATGTCGTCATTACGACGGACCGGCGGACCTATCATTTGCAGCTTCAAAGCACCGAGAAGACCGCAATGGCGGCAATCTCCTGGACCTACAGCCAAGACCAGATCATCGCGCTTCGCCAGCGCAATGCTCAAGCCGAGGCAGTTACACCGGTCGCGTCGAATATCGCGCTCGAAAACCTTCGCTTTCGCTACTCAATCAGTGGCGACACACCGCCCTGGAGACCGACGCGAGCCTTCGACGACGGCAGCAAGGTCTATATTGAGTTCCCTCGTCGCATAGATCAGGGCGAGGCGCCACCACTCTTCATCGTCGGCGCAGATGGGAGCAGCGAGCTCGTCAACTATCGCGTGCGCGGCAACTATTACATCGTCGATCGGCTCTTCGCCGCGGCCGAACTTCGCCTCGGCACCAAGCGGCAGCAGGTGATCCGCATCAGCAGGATTGACGGCAGGCAACCGCAACGGCGGATCTCGCTCTTTCGCGGCAGCCGGCGAGGTGAGGGCTCATGATCGAAAATTCCCGCTCTGGCATCCCGCCGAAACTGGATCCCGAGGAACTGCAGCTTCGGGCCTCTCCCCGCCGCGTGGTGCGGTTCAGGCGCGGTGTGATCATCGCGATCGCAGCGCTCGGATCCGGCGCTGTCTTCGGCGTTACCATGATCGCCCTCCAGGGGCCGGCCCTTCGCATCAGGGATCAGGCGGAAGATCTCTACAACACTCAGCGCAAACCAACCGCCGAGGGACTCGATACGCTTCCCCATGACTATTCCGGCATGAAGCCGAAGCCTCCCGTCCTTGGGCTACCTTTGCCGGGCGACCTCGGCCGCCCCATCCTCGAGCGGCAGCGCCAGCTCGGCATCGTGCCGGGCCAAGACATCTCGGCCGAGGAGCAGCGTCTAGCGCAGCAGGCGATCGAAGCGCGTGAATCGCGGGTGCTTTTCCGCGTCGAAAATCGAGCTCAACAGACAGATGTCGGAGAGAGCGTGCAAACTGCTCAGCATCCATTTGAGGCGCTTCCCCAATCCGAAGCAGGACGCGCGTCAGCCTCGGTGGCGGCGGCGGAAGGCGACCAGAACAATCAGCAGCGAAAGCTTGATTTTCTCAGCCAGCGGAGCACTGGCGGGATCTACAATCCGCATGCGCTTCAGACGCCGATCTCGCCATATCAACTGATGGCTGGCAGCGTGATTGCCGCCAGCCTGATCACCGGCATCAATTCCGATTTGCCGGGCCTTGTGGTCGCGCAAGTCACCGAAAATGTGCACGACACGGTCACGGGCAACATATTGCTGATTCCGCAGGGCTCACGTCTTATCGGCGTCTACGACAGCGTCGTCGCGTTCGGGCAAAAGCGAGCGCTGCTGGTCTGGCAGCGCATTCTGCTGCCCGACGGCTCGTCGGCCGAAATCGACAATCTGCCCGCGAGCGACACCGCCGGCTACGCAGGGCTGGAAGACAAAGTCGATTTCCACACTTGGCAGATGATCAAGGGAGTGGCGCTTGCCACATTGCTCGGTGTCGGCACAGAATTCAGCCTCGGCGAAAACGAGAGCGATCTGGTCAAGGCGATCCGGGAATCAGCCCAGCAGAACGCCAGTCGAGCCGGCCAGCGCATCACCGAAAAAAACCTCAATATCCAGCCCACCATCGTCGTCCGCCCAGGTTGGCCACTGCGCGTCATCGTGCACAAGGACATCGTGCTGCGGCCATACGCCAGTTGAGCAGGAGTTATCATGGCTGACCTGAAACTTGGAAAACTTCCGGACCGAACAGCTTCGAAGATCACCATTACCGTCAGCGCGGAGCTGAGCCAAACACTCAAGGAGTATGCTGCACTTTACCGTCAGACCTATGGTCAGTCTGAAACCGTGGCAGAACTCATCCCTTTCATGCTGGCGGCGTTTCTGGAAGGCGACCGAGCCTTTGCCAAGGCCAGAAAAGAACGTCTGCCGACGGAGCTTGCCGGAAAATCGTGACTCCTCCGCTAGGGCAGCTGGAACATTGCCTAGCTGTCGCGACCTACCTGCGAAGCATAGGATCAAACACCTTGAAATGCAGGTATGCGCAAGAGTGGATGTGGAAGGAGATACCGCGCAACAGCCTAAGTTTGCATTTTCGATTTTGATGCGGTAGTCGGCTATGAGCGGTCAAAACGAACGCAGCTGGTTCGCCGATCGACCAAACGGCGAGCGCACTGTGCTTTGCTCAGACCGCCACCGAGTGCCTCGCCGTTCCCCCTTTGAAATATGTATCGAACTTGGCCGCGATGGTTCGAATGAAGGGGCGACTTTCAGTCCGTACGAGGAAACTGTCACCATCGAATTCAAGCGCTCGGGCAGGATCGTGGAGTGCGATGGACCTCGAGCGATGAAGGAGCTGCTCGCCGGCTTTGCCGAACCGCTCCACCAGGTCGACTGCCGAGAAGGCAAAATCACACATCAGCCGCTCGATGATCCAGCCACGGACGCGATCGTCGTCGGAAAGGGCAACGCCGCGCACGGCAGCCAACCCGCCATCCGCAACCATGCGCCCGTACCCGGAAGTCGAAGCCATGTTCTGCACGTAGCCTTGGCGAAAACGACCGATGGACGAAGGGCCAAGTCCGATGAGTGTCGGGCAGCGATCCTCAGTGTAGCCCTGAAAATTGCGATGCAAAACCCCTGCGCGGGCCGCTATGGCCAGCGCATCGTCGGGCTTCGCGAAATGATCGAGTCCTATTGCCTCATATCCCTTGGCGACAATTGCCCGCGCCGCGAGTTGAGATTGGGCGAAACGCTCAGTGGGACTCGGCAGCCATGCCTCGTCGATCATCGTCTGATGCTTCTTGAACCAGGGCACATGTGCGTAGCCGAACAGGGCCATCCGGTCTGGCTCCAAGGTCAGTGCCTGCGCCACCGTGGAACAGATCGTCTCGCGTGTCTGATTCGGGAGCCCGTAGAGCAGGTCCAGATTGACCGATTCGACGCCCCGCGAACGAACCCCGTCGACGACTGCCTTGGTCTGCAAAAAACTCTGCTCACGATTAATTGCTTTTTGCACTTGCGGATCGAAATCCTGCACGCCGAGGCTCGCCCGCGTTACGCCGATTTGAGCAAGTGCATCAAGGCGCGCCTTGTCCATGTCGTTGGTTTCGATTTCGATGCTGACCGTAGCATCCGGGAGAAGGTCGAAGCTGTCCCGCAAGGCCGCTCCAAGAGCAACCATATCATCGGGCCTCAGAATAGTTGGCGAACCGCCACCGAAGTGGATTGCACGGACATGTGCCTTGCCGCTCACCAGACCGGCAATCGTGACGATTTCGGCATTCAGCGAGCGCAGATAAGCGGCCACCGGCTCATATTGGTGCGTCTGCTTGGTGTGGCAGGCGCAGAACCAGCAGAGCTTGTCGCAGTAAGGAATGTGCAGGTACAGCGAGATTTCGTCGCCGCTTTCCAGCGTCTCCAACCAGCCACGGTAAATGGCAGCATCGATCCCCGAATGGAAATGCGGCGCCGTCGGATAGCTGGTGTAGCGTGGGACGTTCTCGCTGAGTTTGACAGCTATTTCCGATTGCATCTCGCGTTCACCGTGTTGCCCGCCGGAACACTGCACGCATCGCTGAAGCAGACCCTGATCTCGATCAGCCGCGCTCATGGACAAACCGCCGCAGGATTTCTCTACCCTGGATGGGTATCCTGCCGGCAGTTAGGATCGGGTAAGGCGAACGCATGACCTTTCGGCAAGACATTCATAGTTCCGGCATTCCTGTTCTTTGCTTCCCTTGCGAGGCACGGCGTCGCGGTGTCTGCGGTGCGCTCGATCCAGACAATTTGGTTGGGCTCGCCAAGACTTGCTCGCGTCGCCGGATCGAGTCAGGAATGGAGTTGACCGGCGAGGCACAGAACGTCGACAGCTACTCCAACGTGCTTTCAGGCGTGGTAAAGCTATCAAAGAGCCTGTCGGATGGGCGCCAGCAGATCGTCGGTCTCCAGTTTGCACCGGATTTTCTGGGACGTCCTTTCAAGGAGGAAAGCTCGATCAATGCGGAAGCGGCAACAGCAGTCACGCTGTGTTCGTTTCCGCGAGCGGCCGTCGAACGGATGATGAAGGCGTCACGGGAATTCGAGCATCGCCTGCTCAAACAGACGCTGAATGAACTCGATGAGGCGCGCGAGTGGATGGTGACGCTGGGGCGCAAGACAGCTCCGGAAAAGGTGGCGACTTTTCTCCTCATGATGGCCCGGAATATCGATTCCAGTCTCGATGCGGCTTCCGGGTCGGCCTCCTTCGATCTGCCGCTGACGCGTGCCGAAATGTCTGATTTCCTTGGAATCACCAGCGAGACCGTGAGCCGCCAACTGACGCGATTGCGGGCTGACGGGGTGATTCGGATTGAGAACGCACGCCATGTGACGGTGGACAGCATAAGCCGTCTGGAGAAGCGCTGTGGCGGCGGACGCGAGCGGCCCTAAGCGGCGAGGCCATGTCGCATGACTCCGGGGCGGGCCGTGTTTGCCTTTTAATGCGATGTCGCCGCGCCTTCGACGAAGCGGCGTCACGGTCGAGACAAACAGCTTTCGGCCTTTGATAGGAACGTGACCAATCGCCAGGTGTGTTTCGGCACATACCGGCGAAGCATGGTCCTTAATCTGCCACGGCTCGGCGGAACGATCGCGTTCGTTTCCAATGGGATCCGAACAACGTTTGGCAGGGCATCGGCAATAGCATCCAACGCGCGCAGAGCCTCAGCTTTCGCCTCAGCGATCGCGTCTGCGCCCGCCCAACCCAGGGAACGCCTTCCATGAGGGGGTGAGCCCGCGCTGCGTTCCTCGTTCATTCGCCACCTGCTGATTGCGCCGCACAAAATCGTGCGGCCTGACATAGATCAGGGCGAGGGGGCGGCGGCTGCGCGATTAGTGCGCTGCGGATTTGGCATCCACCAGATTCGAGATCGGGATCTGCAATGAAATTCGGCACAGAGATCGTCCTTCTAAGCGTGTTCGCTTTTGCGGCCCTGGTGGCCGCCGGCTTCGGCGTGGATGAACCTTTCCGCCGACACATGTGGGTGTTGTTCTTCGCAGTGGCTGGTTTCACTGCGATCCTGTTGCGCAACACGGAGTTCAGGCCAGCAGCTCCGATTGACCCATCCGCTTACATGGATGGTCCGATCCGCTACGGCGCGATCGCCACCGTGTTCTGGGGTGTCGTCGGCATGCTGGTCGGCGTGGTGATCGCGCTGCAGCTCGCCTACCCCGATCTCAACATCCAGCCCTGGTTCAATTTCGGTCGTTTGCGGCCGTTGCACACATCCGGTGTCGTTTTCGCCTTCGGCGGCAACGCGCTGCTTTGCACGTCTCTGTATGTCGTGCAGCGCACCTGCCGCGCGCGCCTCTTCGGCCGTGATCTCGCCTGGTTCGTCTTCTGGGGCTACCAGCTTTTCATCGTCATGGCCGCGACCGGTTATCTGCTCGGCATCACCGAGGGCCGCGAGTACGCCGAACCCGAATGGTATGTGGATGTCTGGCTGACCATCGTCTGGGTCGCCTACCTCATTCTGTTCCTTGGCACGATCCTGAAGCGCAAGGAACCGCATATCTACGTGGCCAACTGGTTCTACCTGTCGTTCATCGTGACCATCGCGATGCTGCATGTGGTCAACAACCTGTCCATACCAGTCTCGTTCCTGGGCTCCAAGAGCTACTCCGCCTTTTCAGGGGTCCAGGACGCCTTGACGCAATGGTGGTACGGCCACAACGCGGTCGGCTTCTTTCTCACCGCCGGCTTCCTCGGCATGATGTATTATTTCGTGCCCAAGCAGGCGAACCGGCCAGTCTATTCGTACCGGCTGTCGATCGTCCATTTCTGGGCTATCATCTTTCTCTACATCTGGGCCGGGCCGCATCACCTGCACTACACCGCCTTGCCCGATTGGGCGCAGACGCTCGGCATGGTGTTCTCGATCATGCTGTGGATGCCGTCCTGGGGCGGCATGATCAACGGCCTGATGACGCTGTCCGGCGCCTGGGACAAGCTGCGCACCGATCCGATCATACGCATGATGGTGATGGCCGTCGCCTTCTATGGCATGTCGACCTTCGAAGGCCCCATCATGGCGATCCGGGCGGTCAATTCGCTGTCGCATTATACCGACTGGACCATCGGGCACGTCCATTCGGGTGCGCTCGGCTGGGTCGGCATGATCTCGTTCGGCGCGATCTACTACATGGTCCCGAAGCTCTGGAACCGTCAACGGCTCTACTCGCTGAGGCTCGTCACCTGGCACTTCTGGCTGGCGACACTCGGGATCGTCGTCTACGCCGCGGTGATGTGGGTGTCCGGCATCATGCAGGGCCTGATGTGGCGCGAATATGGCGAGCAGGGCTTCCTCGTCTACTCCTTCGCCGAAACCGTCGCCGCCATGCACCCCTACTATGTCATGCGCGCCATCGGCGGCGCCATGTACCTCTCCGGCGCCCTGATCATGGCCTGGAACATCACCAGGACCATCCTCGGCCACCAGCGCGAGGAGGAGCCGATGCCGAGCCCCGTCGCCATCCGACCTGCGCGATCAGGAGCCAGGTAATGGGCTTGATGGACAAACACGCAATCATCGAGAAGAACGCCACGCTTCTTCTCGTTGGCTCGCTGCTCGTGGTGACGGTCGGCGGCATCGTCGAGATCGCGCCTCTCTTCTATCTCGACAATACGATCGAGAAGGTGGAAGGCATGCGCCCCTATTCGCCGCTCGAACTTGTCGGGCGCAACATCTATATGCGCGAGGGCTGCTACCTCTGTCATAGCCAGATGATCAGGCCGTTCCGCGACGAAGTTGAGCGCTATGGCCACTACAGCCTGGCTGCCGAGTCCATGTACGATCACCCCTTCCAGTGGGGATCGAAGCGTACCGGGCCGGATCTCGCCAGAGTTGGCGACCGCTACTCGAATGCATGGCATGTCGCGCATCTTACCGACCCGCGCTCGGTGGTGCCGGAATCGATCATGCCGAGCTATGGGTTCCTGAAAGACACGCCGATCGACGTGAAGGATTTCTCGACGCATCTGGTCGCCAACAGGCTTGTAGCCGTCCCTTACACGGATGACATGATCGCCCACGCCAATGCGGATCTGGGGGCGCAGGCCGATCCCAATGCCGACACATCAGGCCTTGAGGCGCGTTACCCAAAAGCCAAGATCGGCGACTTCGACGGCAACCCGCAACAGGTCACCGAAATGGATGCCCTGCTCGCCTACCTGCAGATGCTTGGCACACTGGTCGACTTCAAAAATTACGACGAAGCCGCCGGCTACCGCTGAGGAGAACGCTGATGACCTACAATTTGATGCGGGCGTTTGCCGACAGCTGGGGCCTGGTTGCGATGGCGCTGTTCTTCGTGGGGTGCATCGCCTTTGCCCTACGCCCCGGCAGCCGAAGGCTGGCCGACGAAGCGGCCCGCATTCCGCTCGAGGACGAGTGATCATGAGCGACGAGCATATCGATGAAATCTCTGGCGTCTCGACCACCGGCCACGAATGGGATGGTATCCGGGAGCTGAACAACCCGCTTCCCAGATGGTGGGTCATCACTTTTTACGTCACCATTGTCTGGGCGATAGGCTACACCATTGCCTATCCAGCATGGCCTCTGTTGCACTCGGCGACAACGGGTGTGCTCGGCTATTCCAGCCGCAACGAGGTCAGGAACGAGCTGACCGCGGCTGAGGCCGCCAAGGGCAAATATATCTCGGCGGTGGAGTCCAAGAGCGTCTCGGAAATCGCCGCGGACGACGGCCTGCGCGAATTCGCAATCGCCGCCGGTGGCGCCGCTTTCAAGGTCAATTGCGTACAATGTCACGGCTCCGGCGCCCAGGGTTCCAAGGGCTTTCCCAATCTCAACGACGACGACTGGCTATGGGGCGGCAAGGCCGAGCAGATCCAGCAGACGATTACGCACGGCATCCGCTTTGCGACTGATGCGGAAACGCGGCTGTCGGAAATGCCGGCCTTCGGCGACATCATTACCGCCGACCAGATCGCACAAGTCAGCGCCTACGTGGCCAGCCTTTCCGGCAAGGTCCGCGATGCAAGTCTGATCCAACCCGGCGCCAAGGTCTTTGCCGAGAATTGCGTGGCCTGTCACGGCGACAATGCAAAAGGCAACAGGGAATTCGGCGCCCCCGACCTGACCGATGCGATCTGGCTCTATGGATCCGGTGAGACAGCCATCGCCGCACAGGTCCGTGCGCCAAAACAGGGCGTCATGCCGGCCTGGGTTGGCCGTCTCGGCGAGATCAAGGTCAAGGAACTTGCAGTTTATGTCCATTCGCTTGGCGGCGGAGAATAGGAATGGAAGCCCTATTCTTCGGTCCCCCCTGCCAAGCGGACGAGGCCTGGCGTGAGCCGGGCCTCGACACCATCCCTAATGCGATCTGCACAACCCGGCAAGGCTATCCTACGGCGAGGCTTTACGACAGGTGCCCCTGACATCGGCTGGGAAAGTGGAGTTGCACATGCGTGACAAGACGCAGTTGACAGGGCTCGAAACAGAAACTGTCAATTCCGCCAAAACCCGCAAGCCGCTTTATGCCGCGCGTCAAAAGATCTTTCCGAAGCGCGCCTCGGGCAACTTTCGTCGCTTCAAATGGCTGGTGATGACGATCACACTTGGCATCTATTACCTGGCTGCGTGGCTGCCTTGGGCTCGCGGTCCATTTGCCCCGGACCAGGCAGTCCTGCTCGATCTCGCGAACCGGCGCTTCTACTTCTTCTTCATCGAGATATGGCCCCAGGAATTCTTCTATGTGGCCGGCCTCCTGGTCATGGCGGGCGTCGGTCTTTTCCTGATCACCTCGACTGTCGGCCGTGCCTGGTGCGGCTATGCATGCCCTCAGACGGTGTGGGTCGATCTGTTCCTCGTCGTCGAACGTGCGATCGAGGGGGACCGTAACGCCCGCATGAAGCTCGATGCAGGTCCCTGGACCGCGCGCAAGCTCATGCTGCGCGTGTTCAAGCACACCATCTGGCTCGTCATAGGCGCGGCGACTGGCGGCGCCTGGATCTTCTATTTTGCCGATGCGCCGACGCTGGTCGGCGAACTCTTCACCGGCACCGCGGCGCCCGTCGCCTACATCACCGTCGCCGTCCTGACGGCGACCACCTACACGTTCGGCGGGCTGATGCGAGAACAGGTCTGCACCTATATGTGCCCATGGCCGCGCATCCAGGCGGCCATGCTCGACGAAAGTTCGCTCACCGTCACCTACAATGACTGGCGCGGCGAACCGCGTTCTCGCCATGCGAAGAAGGTGCAAGCTGCAGGGCAGTCCGTCGGCGACTGCGTCGACTGCAATGCCTGCGTCGCGGTCTGCCCGATGGGGATCGACATTCGCGATGGCCAGCAGCTCGAATGCATCACCTGCGCGCTCTGCATCGACGCCTGTGACGG
>NZ_RZRK01000309.1:0-6687 GCF_003997835.1 Mesorhizobium sp. M7A.F.Ca.CA.004.12.1.1 | reverse complement strand
CCGACCGATGGGCTGACGATTTCGGGCAATCTGACCTACATGCCGGAACCCGGCACGGACTGGAAAGACATCGATCCGGAAAAGTACCAGAACATCATCGACGCCTTCCACAACGAGGCCGTCTACAAGGAAGCGAAAAAGCTTCTCGGCAAGGACATGCCCGACATGGCAACCAGCCTGCTGGTCGGCGGCGGCACGGAAAAGACCGCTTCGGGCACCTTCTACGCCAGCGGCTGCGTGCCGCATGATTGCGGCGGCAATGACGGCTTCATGGCGGTCGACCCGGCCCAGCACAGGCTCTATTTTGCGCGCCGCGGCGACAAGGGCCAGCCGCAGGCGTGGCCTGATGTGGCGACATGGCCGGTCGATGTGAAGGCGGCGTTGGACAAGGCGCTGGGGTCGGCGAACTAAGTATTTTGCGCGACGGCAGCCGCACCGTCGTCGTGCTGCGGAAAAGAATTGTCCGCCGCGATCCTTCACACCCCCGCTGGCATCGAAGGTTTGCACCGCCAATCCAACCATGTTGGCCCATGGTCGGACAGGCGTCTTCCCTGCAAAATGGCCACCAAATCCTGCGAGGCCCCATGCGCACACTCATCTCCACCGGTTCGCCCTTCGAAAAGACCGCCGGCTATTCGCGTGCAGTGGTGCAGGGCGACTGGTGTTTCGTGTCCGGTACGACCGGCTACGACTATGCGACGATGACGATGCCGGAGACGGTGGAGGCGCAGACGCGCAATTGCCTGGCGACGATCGGCAAGGCGCTTCAGGACGGCGGCTTCGAGATGGCCGACGTGGTGCGGGCGCATTACTACATCACTGACCAGGCCTTCGTGGACGTGGTCTTCCCGATCCTCGGCGAGACGTTCGGCGACATCAGGCCGGCGGCGACGATGATCGTCTGCCAGCTCAACAGATCGGAAATGAAGATCGAGATCGAGGTGACGGCGCTGCGGCGCACGGCTTGAAAGGCGACCGACGATGAAAGTCCGGCGCATCGTTGCCAATATCGAGACATCGGATGCCACTGCGGCCAAGCGTTTCTATCAGGATGTCCTCGGCCTCGATGTGCTTATGGACCTTGGCTGGATCGCCACCTACGGCTCGCAAGCAAAGATGGATGTCCAGGTCAGTTTCATGGCGCAAGGCGGCTCCGAAACGCCGGTGCCGGATCTTTCGATCGAGGTCGATGATGTCGATGCGGCGCTCGATGCCATGAAAGCGGCGGGCTTCGCCATCGAATACGGACCGGCCGACGAGCCCTGGGGCGTGCGCCGCTTCTATGTCCGCGATCCGTTCGGCCGGCTGGTCAACATTCTCTCGCATCGGTGAAGGCAAGGCGCTGCAATTTGCGGGAGGCTGGCGGGGCAGAGGGGAGCGCGAAGGATCGCAAACGAACGAGGTTGTTCTTGATCGCTGCGTTACTCCTTGCGCACAACCGGCTTGGCGTTTAGCAAGGCCGCGGTTCAAATTCTTTCCAGGACGGTTCCTCCATGGCAACGAAGCATCTTTTCCTGCTCCCCGGTGACGGCATCGGTCCCGAGGCCATGGCCGAGGTCAAGAAACTGATCGCGGTCATGAACGACAAGCTCGGCAGCGGTTTTGCCACCGATGAGGGGCTGGTCGGCGGCTGCGCCTATGACGCGCATGGCGCGGCGATCTCCGATGCCGACATGGAAAAGGCGATGGCGGCCGACGCGGTGCTGTTCGGCGCCGTCGGCGGTCCCAAATGGGATGCGGTGCCCTACGAGGTGCGCCCTGAGGCCGGCCTGCTGCGCCTGCGCAAGGACATGGAGCTGTTTGCCAACCTTCGCCCGGCCATCTGCTATCCGGCGCTGGCGGCGTCCTCCTCGCTCAAGCAGGAGGTGGTCGAAGGCCTCGACATATTGATCGTGCGCGAGCTGACCGGCGGCGTCTATTTCGGCGAGCCCAAGCAGATCATCGATCTCGGCAACGGCCAGAAGCGCGGCATCGACACGCAGGTCTACGACACGTTCGAGATCGAGCGCATTTCGGGCGTCGCTTTCGAACTGGCACGCACGCGCAAGAACCGTGTCACTTCGATGGAAAAGCGCAATGTGATGAAGTCGGGCGTGTTGTGGAACGAGGTCGTCACCCAGACCCACAAGGCGCGCTATTCCGACGTCAAGCTCGACCACATGCTGGCCGATGCCGGCGGCATGCAGCTGGTGCGCTGGCCAAAACAGTTCGACGTCATTGTCACCGACAATCTGTTCGGCGACATGCTGTCCGACATTGCCGCCATGCTGACCGGCTCGATCGGCATGCTGCCGTCGGCCTCGCTCGGCGCGCCTGACGTGAAGACAAAGAAGCGCAAGGCGCTTTACGAGCCGGTGCACGGTTCAGCCCCCGACATAGCCGGCAAGGGCATCGCCAACCCGATCGCCATGATCGCTTCCTTCGCCATGTGCCTGCGCTATTCCTTCGGCATGGTCGATGAAGCCGACCGTGTCGAAAGCGCGATCGCCGCCGTGCTCGACGAAGGCCTGCGGACGAAAGACATCATGTCCGATGGCATGACCGAGGTCGGTACGGTTCAGATGGGCGACGCGATCATCGCCAAATTCCTGGGCTGATTCCGTGACGGTCGACGTCCGCTGGGCGACGATCGAGGACGCGACGGCACTCGCGGCCATATTGTGCGAGATGGCGGAGCATTACCGGCAGCCGCCTCTCGATGCTGACCGGGCCCTGTCTGCTGCACGCAAATGGCTTGGCGAGGAAAGCCCGGCCTATCCGCATTTCGCGCTCGCCTTCGTCGACGGCGAAGTCAGCGGCCTGGCGTCGGTGGCGATCGCGCATCCCGGTATCGATCTCGAGCGGCTGCTGTTCCTCAAGGATCTGTTCGTATGCGAGAAGGTTCGCAACGCCGGCGTCGGCCGGGCGCTGATCGGCTTTCTCGCCGATCATTGCCTGCGCGAAGGCATCGGCCGCATCGACCTGACCACCGAGGACTGGAACGAGGGCGCGCTGCGCTTCTACGACCGGCTTGGCGCCGAGCGCCACGGCCAGAAGGTCTTTCTCAGGCTTTCAGGCGAAGCGCTGAAGGCGGCTAGATCCTGACGCCTGCCGGCACCGGTCCCCAAGGGTTTTCGCCCACCTGGGACGGCAGAAGTCCGAAGACCAGCAAGGCAATGCTGCCAATGGGAGTTATGAAGCCCAGAAGTGCAAACCAGCCGCTCAGACCCGCGTCATGCACACGCCGCACGACGAGCGCAATCGACGGCAGGATCAATCCCGAAAAGAAAAGAAGGAAGGGTATGAGCCCTATGGCCCTCATCGGCGTCCTGTCCGC
The DNA here is from genome assembly GCF_003997835.1 of Mesorhizobium sp. M7A.F.Ca.CA.004.12.1.1. Classification (NCBI taxonomy): domain Bacteria; kingdom Pseudomonadati; phylum Pseudomonadota; class Alphaproteobacteria; order Hyphomicrobiales; family Phyllobacteriaceae; genus Mesorhizobium; species Mesorhizobium sp. M7A.F.Ca.CA.004.12.1.1. Next base: position 3,371 of record NZ_RZRK01000309.1, on the reverse strand, counting down.
ATTGGTTTTGAAGCCATTGAACGCCAGGTCAACGAGTATTCCGAAGCCTAGAAGCGCCAATATCCCGAGGGTGTAGAATAGCCAGAAGGCCCAGAATTCCTTGCGGCGGGCGCGACCTTTGAAATTGCTATAGTCCGCAATTATCGCGCGCCAGAAGTAAGCCCACAGACCCATGGAATAGGCGGGCCTGCTCTCGGCCGAACGGCGTGGCTGGCCCGTGCTTGGCGATGGCGCTGTCGGGGTGACGGCGACTATATCGTGCGCCGTACCGTCCTCCGGTTGAAACTCGACAAGGGTGCCCCTGGCGAGGGTCACTTCATGGCTCACATCGTCACGGGCAAAGATATAACGCTTGCTGTCGATTCCGTCGATGTAGCCGTAGTCCTGATCCTGATCGTAGTGGAATATCGTGCCACGCATGTTTCTCCCCCGCGTTGCGCAAATACTACCCAGGGTTGTTTGTGATTGCAATACACGTGGCGGCTAAATCCTGACACCCGCCGGCACCGGCCCCCACTGGTTTTCCCGGGCCTGCGTCGGGATCAGCGCGAAGACCAGGATGATCAGGCTGCCGATGGTCGGGATCAGGATCAGCAGGCAGAGCCAGCCTGACAGGCCGATGTCGTGCAGCCGGCGCACGATCATGCCGAGGCTGGGAAGAATTGTCGCCAGCAGGAACGTGCCGCACAACCCGACCGTTATCGCGCCCGAAATATCACTGTCGAAACCGCCCATATCCATATCGGTGTACAGGCCGATGCCGCCGATGATCAGCAGGCAAACCGTCCAGAACAGGCAGTAGCCCCAATATTCCTTGCGGCGGGCGCGTCCGGCGAAATTGAAATAGTTCTGCGTCACGCCGCTCCAGAAATAGCCCCAGAGATCGCCGGGCTCGGCTATCTCGGAAGATCGACCGAAATGCTGCGCAGCGGGCGGGACCACTGCGGACGGAACGCTGGCCTGGGCCGGTGCGGCTTTGACGCTGGGATTGGCGGCGGAGGGAGCGGCAGTCGGAGCGGTGATCGAAAAAACGTCGCGCGCCTGGCCGCCACCCGGCTGGAACTCGACGGCCGCGCCCTTCCGCATAGCAGTTTCCCGGCGCAGGTTCTCGCGGGTGAAGGTGTAACGGTTGCCGTCGGCCCCGGATATGAAGCCGAAGCCCTGGATCTCGTCATAGTGAAGTACTTCGCCGCGCATTTGCCACCCCCGCTCGCCACGTCCCGGCCGAAGGTGGCACAGGGCCGGGCCGATGGGCAAGACGGCCAGCATGGCTACCGTCTTCGCGGCAAATGAAGCATAAGGCATCGAGTGCAACCGCCTTCGACAGAAGCAGAACATGACAGTCGAGAGTCCTGACAGTAAAACCGTGATTGAAGATGGAGGGGAAAGAAGACCTCCCAGGCTGGCCATCGACGCCACCGGCCTGACGTTCTGGCCGTCCGGCCAGGGACTTGTCGGCATCCCGCGGGTGGAAAGCTTTCTCGTCAGCGCAGCCCTGGCCGATCCCGACCCTAGCGTGGAGGTGGTGGCGTTCCGACCGTGGGAAGGCCGGTTTCGCCCCCTCGCTCCTTTCGAGCAGGACCATGTCGCGACGGGCGAGATTTCACCCTGGCGCCTCAAACGATGGCCTGGGAGACGTACGGCGATGTCGCAGGCCCTCGAAGCGGTGAGGCAGCAGCCATGGGGCAAGCGCGACGCCGACCGCCATCTCGCCAAGACGGTGACCCATGGCCGCAAAGGGATTGCCTATTCAGGCGACGAGGTTGCTGATCAGGGCCTATCGTCTGTACCAGCGGGCGCGGATCCGGTCGGCCCCGCGTCAGGTTCCAAGCCAACCGAACGAGACCGAACGCGGCTTTGTCCTGATCAGCCATCACATTCTGACCGGTGACGATCGAGCCGCCCTTTCCGGGCGCGCCGGTGGCCTTGCGTTTCTTTGCCACGACCTCATCCCGACACTGCGCCCCGACATGGTTGGTATGAGCCCTGGCGAGGCTCGCTACGGGTCATATCTCGAGCACCTCGTGCGTTCCGGCGCGCCGGCATTTTGTGCATCCGACGAAGTTGGTGCGACGCTGACCGACCATATGCAACAGGCAGGCGTCACACAGCCGGTGGTATACCGGTTTCCGATGCCTTCCATCCTGTACGAGACGGCTTCGCGCATCGGCCAGACTTCGCGCATCGAGGCCGACGAGCCGTTCGTGCTCTATTGCTCGACCATCGAGGTGCGCAAGAACCACATCCTGCTGGCACGGATATGGCAGCAGGCGCTCGACGAGGGCGTCAAGCTGCCGCGGCTCGTCTGCGCCGGGCGCTGGGGCTGGATGATCGATCCGCTGCGCGCCTATCTCAAGGCCCATCCGAGATTGCTTGAGCGGGTTACGTTCACCGGAGCGATCAGCGATGAGGAGCTCATCCGATATTATCGCAGCGCTTCCTTCGGCGTCTTTCCCTCGCATATCGAGGGCTGGGGCTATGGCGCCTCGGAATGTCTCGATTTTGGCATTCCGGTCATCGTCTCGACCGCGCCGTCGCTGATCGAGGCGAGCGGCGGGCTGATGCCGGCGATCGATTCCAATGACCAGGCCAGCTGGTACGCTGCGATCCGCAGGATGGCGGAAGACGCGGACTGGCGCTCATCGCTGACGGAACGCATCGCAAAGCAGCATCGCCCGACGCCGGCATCGGCCAGCTGGGCTGCCATCAAGGCTGGCCTGCAGGCAAGCGCTTCCCTCCGGCCGAAGTCCTAGAGCAATTCTAGGAAAAGTGTGAAGCCGTTTTCCCTTGGGAATTGCGTCAAAACAAAGAGTTAGAGCAGATCGCCGTTTCCGTGAAACGGTGAAATGCTCTAGGCGGGCCGTTTCTTCGCCTTCTTGTGCTTGGGCGCGCCGGTGGTGTCGAATTTCGGCTTGCCCGGCTTTTTCGCCCATGGCTTTGCCTCATGCGCGGCGGCCGGGCGCTGATCGACTGCTGCCGGTGCACGTTTTTCGAATTTGCGCTTCGGCGCGTTGGGGTCGAACGGCGCCTTGCCGCGATGCGGCTTCTTGTCGGGGCTTGGCGGCTGATAGCCGGCGCGTGAAAGATCGGGCGTACCATCGAGCCGCTTCACCAGGATGTTGCCTTGCAGCTTGCGGTCGGGACCGATCGCGGCCAGGAAGCGGTCGGCCCAGTCGGCTGATATCTGCACGTAGGTCTCTTCCGGCTGCATCTTGATGGCGCCGATCTCGCGCTTCGAGATGCTGCCGGTGCGGCACAGCATCGGGATCAGCCAGCGCGGCTCGGCATTCTGCCGGCGCCCGATCGACAGCGAGAACCAGACGCTGTCGCCGAAATCGTCGCGGCGGCTGGGCGCCTCGTCGCGGCGCGCG
>NZ_RZRK01000308.1:0-6696 GCF_003997835.1 Mesorhizobium sp. M7A.F.Ca.CA.004.12.1.1 | reverse complement strand
GGTTCTGTGGAACCTGGTGGCGCGCACGGCCAAGCCGCTGAAGGGCAAATTTGCCGTCGACATCCCCGACATTGCCGCCGAGGCCAGGCCAAATCAGCCGCAGCCGGCGCTGGCCTCTGCCAACGCCGCAGGGACCGCAAAGCCGAAGGCTCAGCAAGTCACGCACCGCCTCGACGAGCCGACGCTGGACAAATTATCGAAAGGCCGGCTGCCGATCGAGGGCCGTGTCGACCTGCACGGCATGACCCAGGACGAGGCTTATTCGCTGCTGTTTTCGTTCCTGCACCGGGCGCATGCCGGCGGCGTCCGCTATGTCCTGGTCATCACCGGCAAGGGCTCGTCCTCCGGCGGCGATGGGGTGTTGCGTCGCGCCGTGCCGGCCTGGCTGTCGACGCCCGCCTTCCGGCCGCTCGTCTCCAGCCACGACCATGCCGCCCGCAACCATGGCGGTTCGGGTGCGCTCTATATCCGCCTGCGGCGGGCGCGCCTGTGAGGAGTTCTATCATGAGGGCGGGGACATGACCCCGTTCGGAGAGAAGCTGCGCACGCTACGAGGCGAACGCGGTGTCCGCCAGAAGGACATGGCGGCGGCGATCGGCGTCAGCGCCGCCTACCTGTCGGCGCTCGAACATGGCAGGCGCGGTGCCCCGACCTGGACGCTGATCCAGAAGATCATCGGCTATTTCAACATCATCTGGGACGATGCCGAGGAACTGGCGCGGCTGGCCGAGGCCTCGCACCCGCGTGTAAAAATCGACACGTCGGGTCTTTCCCCCGCTGCCACCGAGCTTGCCAATCTGCTGGCCGAAAACATCGAGAAACTCGACGAGGCCGAGCTTCGCCGCATCACTGCATTGATCCGCGCGGCGTTGAACCAGCGGCCGTAGCCGACGATCCGAGCGTGATGCAGGTTCGCCTGCCTCAGCAGGAAACTGCCCGCCGGCGGACCGCCAGCGGGCACAGTGGTGAGATCATTTCTTGCCGGCCGTGCCGCCATTTCCGCCCCGGCCGTGATCGCCATTGCCGCCATGGCCATTGTTTCCACCCCCCAGGCAGCCCGACGCCCCGGCATCACCGCAACAGCGGCCGGCCCAGAGGTCGTTGAGGTTGGTTTTGGAACAGCTGGTGGTCTGCTCGGCCATGGCGGATCCGGCCATGCTCGACACCGCGAGAGCGGCAAGAAGGGTGTTTCGCAGAAAAGCAGTCATCTGAAGTCTCCATGGTTGGTTTCGGTTCACGGCTGTGTGTCGCTGGCCGAAGCGAAATGGTTCACGGAGAAATGCGAAAATTCATTGGGGGGCGGTCGCGGTGGGAAATATTGGCAGACGTCGCGCTGCCCCTCATCCGCCTGCCGGCACCTTCTCCCCGTATAGTGACGGGGAGAAGGTGCAGCCGCGCGGTTGGCGCTTACGACGTTGATGATTGGCGAAAGCGACGATGAAGGCGTCTTTCTCCCCGTCCCTATACGGGGAGAAATGTCCGGCAGGACAATGAGGGGCGGCGGCGACCTATGATGTGAAAGCAGCTAAAGCGCGCCACAAGAACGCGACGTGCCGGGATGGGCGTACCAAAACCTACTGAACCGCGCCGACCAGAACTTGCTGGCCACCGCGGATCGAGACCCAGCGGCCGGTGTTGTCGATCGCCTGCCGCTTGAGGAAGCGGTAACCGGTCGCGTCCCATGGCTTGACCTTGTCGGTCAGATTGTCGAGCACATAGTCGCCCTCGTCGGTGCGCACCGTCAGCACGGCGTGGCCCTCGCCGTCGGGCTTGCGCACGACGGTGATCAGCAGATCGGCAAGCGATATGCTCATGCGTGAAAGCTGGCGCCGCTTTTCCAGCACATAGTCCTCGCAATCGCCGACGCCCTTGTCGGGATAGGCCCAGACCTCGTCCTTGCCGTAGATGTCCATGTCGCTCATCGGCTTGACGGCGGCATTGACCCTGGCAGTGACATTGAGGAGCTTGCGCATCAGCCCGTCGCTCATCGGAGCCGGCGCCAGATTGGTCGGGCGGATCGAGCACTCGCCCGGATGCAGCTTGCAGAAATCATAGTGGCCGATCGGCTGCGAGGTGAGACCCCCGGTCGCCATCGCTCCACCCGCCAAAGCCGGTGCCACCCAGCCCGCCGTCACTGCCAGCCCGGCCGCCACATACACGCGCAGCCGTTGCGCCATCGATGAGGAAATCATTGTCCCCGCTCACCCTTTGTTATTAACGAAAGGTTAAGGGGGATTTACAGTCCGTGTCAATTACGACGACGGTCGGATTGTCGGCATGGTTACCCGAGGGGCTGGACAGCGGCACTTGTGCAACAGAATCGGCCAGCCAGCCGGCTTTTACCGGTCAATCTCACGGTTTGTCGCCGTTAAGCTTGGTTCTATGCAGGTCATCGTCCAAAAATCCGCAATTTGGGCGACTTGCATTATCTCTTGGCGGCGCGGACCAGCTTCGGTTTCACCGCGACACGCTCCTGGCGGCCATAGCTGGTGATGAAGTCGACGATGCGCGGCACGATTTCGGAACGGAAGCGCGAACCGTTGAACACGCCGTAATGGCCAACCGCCGGCTGCATGTAGTGGGCATGCCGCTCAGCCGGGATATTGGGGCACAGATCATGCGCCGCCTTGGTCTGGCCAAGGCCCGATATGTCATCGTTCTCGCCTTCGACCGTGAACAGCGCGACGTTGCGGATCGCCGACGGATCGATCCTGGTGCCGCGATGCGTCATCTCGCCCTTGGGCAAGGCCTGGCGAACGAAGACGGTGTCGACGGTCTGCAGATAAAACTCCGCCGTCAGGTCCATGACAGCCAGATACTCGTCGTAGAAATCGCGGTGCTTCTCGGCATTGTCGCCATCATGCTTCACCAGATGCATGAAGAAGTCCTTGTGGGCGATGATGTGGCGGTCGAGGTTCATGCTCATGAAGCCGGACAGCTGCAGGAAACCGGGATAGACCTCGCGGCCGAAGCCCGGCACCGGCCAGGGCGCATGCATCACGACATTGTCGCGGAACCAGTCGATGCCCTTTTCCTGCGCCAGCAGATTGACCGCAGTCGGATTGCTGCGGGTGTCGATCGGGCCGCCCATCAAGGTCATGGTCGAGGGCACGAAGGGGTCGCCCTTCGTTTCCATCAGCGCCACGGCGGCCAACACCGGCACGGAAGGCTGGCACACCGCCATCACATGCGTGTCCGGCCCCAGCGTGTGCAGCATGTCGATGACGTAATCGATGTAGTCGTCGAGATCGAACTGGCCATCGGCAAGCGGCACCATGCGGGCATCGACCCAGTCGGTGATGTGCACGTCGGCATAGGGCAGCATCGCTTCCACCGTGCCGCGCAGCAGCGTCGCATAATGGCCCGACATCGGCGCCACGATCAGAAGCTTCGGATCGGGCTTGCGCCCGGCGGGCACGGCACGCTCGAAGCGGACGAGATTGCAGAACGGCTTCGACCAGACGGTCTTCTCGGTGACCTCGACGCTCTTCCAGTCGACCACGGTCTTGCTCAGGCCGAAGGCCGGCTTGCCGTAGCGGCGCGTGGTGCGCTCGAACAGTTCGGCCGTCGCCGCGATCGAACGGCCCCATTGGGTGTGGGAAAACGGATTGAGTGGATTGGAATAGAACATCCGCACCGCGTCGGCATAGAGGCGCGCCGGCTGCAGGGCCGCGTGGTTCATCTCATAGAGCTGGTAGAACATCGAGAACCCCGCTGCTGCCTGCGACCGAAGGGACGACGAGCAGCGCCGAGCCCTAGATGTCTCGCGGGGAAGTTAACAACTAATTGCTGCGATGCAATACGTCACGCTGCGTGACCAATGCTTCTTTGGTTCAAGGCCATGGAAATCGGGGCCGAACGGCGCCAGCCGGCTCAGTGTGCGGCTGCGAAATGTGTAGGCAATGTGTCCGGCCCTTTTGCCGGACACAGGGAGCTCTAGACGCGCGCCATGCACACGGAAGTATGGCCGGAGCCGATGAAGCCGAGCTGGCCGGCGGCACCCTTCGACAGGTCGAGCACGCGCCCCTTGATGAACGGACCGCGATCGTTGATGCGCACGACGACGCTGCGGCCGTTGTTCTTGTTGGTCACCTTGAGCTTGGTGCCGAAAGGCAAGGTGCGATGCGCGGCGGTCAGCGCCGACGGGTTCATGCGCTCGCCCGAGGCGGTCTTGGAGTGCAGGGCATACCACGAGGCGCGGCCGCACTGGGCGGCGGCGGTCGCCGAAGAAGCGCCGACCATCAGGCCAGCAGCGATCGTTACCGCGACAAGCGCGGTCTGTTTTGGGTTCTTCATATTTGGGGGATGGCTCCGTTTTTGACAGACCCCAGCCGTTAGGTGCCAAATAAGGCGCGAAATGCGGCAGTGATCTGGCGGTTCCGTGGCAATGGCACACGTTTGGAGTCGCTGGGTAACAGTCTGTCAGGGATTTTCCGGCACGCGATGGTCAATCAATGATGATCTTTGTGTTGAGGTCAGACGTCCGTTTGACAAGATCGAACATTAATATCCAAGTAGAGCCCGGCATGGTCGGGCCACTTCCTTCGGCTCTTTTATCGCGGCCCCGATGCTCCAACCAATCGACTTCGAAAGCGAGATCCGGCAATGAGGCTGATCAAAAATCTGCTGGCCTTGATTGTGCTTGCCGTCGGCGTGCTGTGGTCGCTGCAAGGCGTCGGCGTTGTCGGCGGCAGCTTCATGACCGGCCAGTCGCAATGGCTGTATATCGGTGTCGTCACCATGCTGGTCGGGCTGGGGGGATTGGTGTGGGCCAATCGCTAGAGGGTGAGCTTCGAAGAAAGGTCGACCCCCACTCCGCCAATTGCGGCGCCGCCCCCGACAAACCTACCCGAACAGCCGATCCAGAATCTTGCCTTCCAGCCGCGCAAGCTCCACCGAACCGCGCCGGCGCGGCCGTTCCACGGGCACATCCAGATCAAGCGCGATCCGGCCTTCGCTGATCACCACGACCCGGTCGGCCAGCGCGACCGCTTCGGCGACATCATGCGTGACCAGAACGGCGGTGAACTTCTGCGCGATCCAGATGCGTTCCAGAAGCTGCTGCATCTCGATGCGGGTCAGGGCGTCGAGTGCGCCGAGCGGCTCGTCGAGCGCCAGGATCTGCGGGTGGCCGACCAGCGCGCGGGCCAGCGCCACGCGCTGCTTCTGGCCGCCCGACAGCACCGAAGGCCATTCGTCGGCCCGGTCGGCAAGCCCGACCTCGCCGAGAATGTCGAGCGCGCGTTGCCTTGCCTCCGCGCCGGAAGCAATCCCGGTCAGCCCGACCTCGACGTTTTTCACCACGCTGGCCCAGGGCAGGAGCCGTGGTTCCTGGAACATGAAGCGCGTGCGGCTGTGTCCTTCCTCTTCGACGCCGAATGTCAGCGATCCCGATGTCGGCCGGTCGAGCCCGGCCAGAAGCCGCAAAAGCGTGCTTTTGCCGCAGCCGCTCTTGCCGATGACGGCAAGGAACTGCCCGGCCGGCACGTCCAGGTCGATGCCGTCGAGCACGGTCTTGTCGCCGAAGCGCTTGCCGGCTTGCCTGAAGGCAAAGGCCCGCTGCCCTTCGACGGAGCCGATCGGTCGCACCGGCGTGGCGACGAAGGAACGGGCTGCGGTCAGGCTGGCGGCGGTCATGGGCAATCTCTCATCTGTTCTGGAAGGCCGGATGCCAGCCGAGCGACAGCCGCTCGAGCAGGCGGGCGAGGCTGTCGGCGAGCTTGCCGAGCAGCGCGTAGATCAGGATCGACAGCACGACGACATCGATCAGCAGGAATTCGCGCGCCTGCATGGCCATGTAGCCGAGGCCGGAACTGGCCGAGATGGTTTCGGCGACGATCAGCGTCAGCCACATGATGCCCAGGGCATAGCGCAGGCCGACGAAGATCGCCGGCAGCGCACCGGGCAGGATGACGCGGAAGAACAGGGCGCGCCGGTCCATGCCGTAGACGCGGCCCATCTCGACCAGATGCGGGTCGACGCTCTGGATGCCGAGCAGCGTGTTGACATAGATCGGAAAGAACACGCCGAGCGCCACCAGGAACAGTTTGGCTTCCTCGTCGATGCCGAACCACAGGATGACCAGCGGGATCAGCGCCAGGTGCGGGATGTTGCGGATCATCTGCAGCGTCGTGTCGGTCAGGCCGCGGCTGAGCGTCGAGAGCCCGTTGGCAAGGCCAAGCGCAAAGCCGATCGAGCCGCCGATGGCGAAGCCGGCAAGGGCGCGCGCGGTCGAAACGCCGATGTTGCGGACCAGTTCGCCCGACAGCGTCAGCCGCCAGAAGGCCTCGGCGACCGCACTTGGCGCCGGCAGCACGTTGGCGGGCATGACGCCCGCGCGGCTGGCAATCTCCCAGCCGGCAATAACCAGCGCCGGGAGCAACCAGCCGATGGCATTGCTATGCAGGCGCGTGGCAAAGCTCATGACGAAGCCTGCAGGCGGTTGGCGCCATGGAAGCCGACCGAGAATTCGTTGGCGATGTTCTCATGCGCCCGCTGCCGCCTGGTGCCGAGCCCGAGTTTCGGGAATAGAAGCTCGGCGACGCGGTACGCTTCCTCGAGATGCGGATAGCCCGAGCCGATGATGGGATCGATTCCGATCGCCTGGTATTCGCGGATGCGCTCGGCGATCTGTTCCGGCGTGCCGACCAGCGCCGTGCCGGCGCCACCGCGCACCAGCCCGACACCGGCCCACAG
>NZ_RZRK01000307.1:0-6700 GCF_003997835.1 Mesorhizobium sp. M7A.F.Ca.CA.004.12.1.1 | reverse complement strand
GCATCCTGCTGGTCATCGGCAGCGGGCTGACCATCGTGTCGCTGGATCAGCGTCGCCGCCGGCTGGCCGTCGTGGCGTAACCTTGGCACCCAGGCAGGTGCTCACGAGGCGTTGCCGGGCCGAAAAAGATCGTCTAATCGGCGAAGCAACGTTCGATCGACGACGACATGATCAATCAGCCAGCGGAGTTCCCCGTGACCGATTTTGACCAAAACAACAACTCCGACGCCGAGCACAAAGCCGCTATCCGCAAGTCGCTTGTCGGCTGGGCGGTGTTCATCGCCGGAACGCTGATCTTTTTCGTCGCCGCCGATGCAGTGCTGATGCCATAGACGAGCCGCTGCACGTACCGGCCTGAAGCCGGTCTTGCCTTCAGAAACTCGAAACCTCAGACGATCGGCAGGCGCCTAAAGCGTCCGCCTTGCGCTGAACTGATGGTAGGCCCACAGAACGACCACCGCGCCGATGACGGCAACGATCAGGCTGTAGATGTTGAGGCCGGTGACGCCTGACGCGCCGAAGGCACTGAAGATCAGACCGCCGACAATGGCGCCGACGATGCCAAGCACGATGTCCATGATGACACCCTGGCCGGTCTTGTTGACGATCTTGCTGCCTATGAAGCCGGCGACCACGCCGAGAATGATCCAGCTGATGATACCCATTTTTTCCTCTCCATCCCCTCGCCAGCCGAACATTTTCATAGGATTGTCAAAACCTCAAGCCAGCTTGAAATTCCGCCCGAATGCTTCATTGTTGAGGAGGGGTCGGGCCTTGGTCGCTATGGAGGATCCACTATGGGACTTTTTGACAATGCCGTTCCCGGCGGCAACATCACCAAACCCCTGATGATCGCGCTCGGCGCATTGCTGGTCGGCAAGATGCTGAGCGGCAGAAGTGCCGAAGCGCCAGAACAGTCTCCCGCGCCCGCTCCGACCGCCCCCGTTCCCGTCCCTACGGAAACCACATCCGCCGATGGTGGCCTGGCTGGCGGCTTGGGCGGCCTGCTCGACAAGCTCAGAAATGCCGGCCACGGCAATGCCGCCGACTCCTGGGTCGGCACCGGGCAGAACCAGCCGATCAACGCCAACGATCTTGGCGCCGCGATCGGACCGCAGATCATTCGCGAGATCGCGCAACGGACCGGGCTGGACGAGCAGGAACTGCTCAAGCAACTGTCCACCGCCCTGCCCGGCATCGTCGACAGACTGACGCCGAACGGCCAGGTGCCGCAGCAGCACCAGGTCGCCACCGCGTTCAACAGCTGACGCGGCAGCCACGACAATTGGAGCGCTGCGCCTCGTGCGCAGTGTTTCGGTTTGCCGGTGATGGGATGAGTGTCTGGAGCGGGTAGCGGGAATCGAACCCGCATATTCAGCTTGGAAGGCTGCTGCTCTACCACTGAGCTATACCCGCGCCTTACCTGAAGTACCGGATTCATCCGAAAAGCGCCATGCACTTTTCGGTCCGATTCTTGTCGCGTTTCAGGGCTTCCGGGCCGGCAGTGGTGGAGAGGGTTGGATTCGAACCAACGTAAGCTAAGCTAACGGATTTACAGTCCGTCCCCTTTAACCACTCGGGCACCTCTCCAGTCTGCCGCCGGAGCCATGCAACGAGGCATTCACGCCGATCCGGACCCGAGTTATGTGTTCTCCGAAACCAGCGCAGCGCCTTATGGCGGCAAGCCCATTGGGTGTCAACCGCGCAACCATGGTTTTTCGTTTCTGTTCGCCGGCTGTGACGGCGGGCCATATCCTTGGCCGGAGGACACCGCTATAGAAGCCAGCCATGAGCGATAAAACCAACACTCCCAAAGACACCCATTACGCCAAGCTGCGCCGCGCCTATCGCGACGAGAAAAGCGGCGGCGCGCCGGCGTTCCGGCCCCGACAGCCGGTTCCGCCGGGCGAAAATGCCGCGGACGGGCTGGTGAGGCTCTACGGCCTGCACACGGTGCGCGCCGCACTCGACAATCCGCGCCGCAAGATCAGGAAGATGCTGGTGACGCGCAATGCGGCCGAGCGCCTCGAAATAGCCGATCTCGCCGCCCTGCCCTTCAAGATCGAACTGGTCGAACCCAGGGACATCGACAAGATCACCGGGTCGGACGCCGTGCATCAGGGTGTGCTGATCGAGGCCGAGCCGCTGAAAGCCAAGCGGCTCGATGCGCTTGGTGACGCGAAGCTGGTGCTGGTGCTCGACCAGATCACCGACCCGCACAATGTCGGCGCCATCCTGCGCTCCGCGGTCGCCTTCGGCGCCGGCGCGCTGATCACCACAGCCCGCCACAGCCCGCAGGAATCGGGCGTGCTGGCGAAATCCGCCTCCGGCGCGCTGGAGCACATCGACCAGATCGAGGTGAAGAACCTCGCCGACGCGCTCGGCCAGCTGCACGAGGCGGGCTTTCGCACCATCGGGCTTGATTCGGACGCGCCGGCCGAACTCGAAAAGAGCTTTGCCGGAGAAAAGATCGCCCTGGTGCTGGGCGCCGAAGGCAAGGGCCTGCGCCAGAAGACCCGCGAGACGGTGACGACGCTGGCGCGGCTCGACATGCCCGGCGCCATCCATTCGCTCAACGTGTCGAATGCCGCGGCGATCAGCCTTTACGTGGCGAGGAAGTTTTTAGCGAGTAGCGAATAGCGAATAGCGAATAGCGAAAGTCGAATCCCGGCTATTCGTGGCTGCAATCCCTAATCCCTAATCCCTATTCCCCATTCGCTATTCGCTATTCGCTCCTTCCCCACCTCATGCCCCGCCATCCGCTCCAGCGCCCTGACCAGCGCCGAATGATCTTCCTTGGCGCCGCCATTGGCCGCGCAGGAATTGAACAGCTGCTGAGTCGTCGAGGTGTTGGGCAAGGAAACGCCGAGCGCCTTCGCGCCCTCCAGCGCGAGGTTCAGATCCTTCTGGTGCAGTTCGATCCGAAAACCCGGCGCGAAGGTGCGCTTGACCATGCGCTCGCCATGCACTTCCAAAATGCGCGAAGCCGCCAGCCCGCCCATCAGCGCCTGCCTGACCTTGGCCGGATCGGCGCCGGCTTTCGAAGCAAAAACAAGCGCTTCGGCGACAGCTTCAATGGTCAGCGCGACGACGATCTGGTTGGCCACCTTGGTGGTCTGGCCAACCCCGTTCGGCCCGACCAGGGTAATGTTCTTGCCCATCTTCTCGAACACGGGCCTGGCGCGCTCGAACGGGTTTTCCTCGCCGCCGACCATGATGGTCAGCGACGCCGCCTTGGCGCCGACCTCGCCGCCCGAGACCGGTGCGTCGAGATAGTCGCAGCCGAGATCGTTGATCTTCTTCGCGAACACCTTGGTCTCGATCGGCGAGATCGAGCTCATGTCGATGACCAGCTTGCCCTTGGCCAGGCCGGACGCGACGCCGTTGTCGCCGAACAGCACATCGGCGACCTGCGGCGTGTCGGGCACCATCAGGATGATGATGTCGGCGGCCTTGGCCACGGCGGCATGGCCGGTGACGGTCTTCAGGCCCTTGGTGACGAGATCGGTGGAGGGTTTCGATCGATGATCGCTGGTGATGACATGATAGCCCGCGTCCAGCAGATGCCCCGCCATCGGCGCGCCCATGATGCCAAGGCCGATGAAACCGATGGTTTCCATTTGTTTTCTCCGTCTTTTGTTAGGTCGCGTTCTGTCACGCCCCCCTCTGTCCTGCCGGACATCTCCCCCACCAGGGGGAGATTGGACATCACCACTGCCTTGGCCAATTGTTGAAGCTGCCAAAGTTGCGAGCCGACGCCGAAGCTGCCGATCTCCCCACCCGTGGGGGAGATGGCCGGCAGGCCAGAGGGGGGCGCGAAGGAACGCGACTTCTATTGCGATCGCCGCTAAGCCGCAGCGCTTCCCTGCCCGCTCAAATCCCGAAACCACCCCAACCCAGCTTCCGTCCCGGCCTTCGGCTTGTATTCCGCCCCGACCCATCCGGCATAACCAATGCGGTCGATATGCTCGTACAGGAAGGGAAAATTGATCTCGCCCGTCCCCGGCTCGTGACGGCCGGGATTGTCCGCAAGCTGGATATGCGCGATGCGGTCAAGGTTTGCCTCGATGGTACGGGCGAGATCCCCCTCCATGATCTGCATGTGATAGATGTCGTATTGCAGGAACAGGTTTTTCGAGCCGACGCGATCGATCAGCGCTAGCGCCTGGTCGGAGTAGTTGAGGAAGAAGCCCGGAATATCGCGCGTGTTGATCGGCTCGATCAGCAGCCTGATGCCGGCCTGCTCCAGCTTTTCCGCCGCGAAGGCGAGGTTTTCGGCAAAGACATCCTCCAGCACCTTGCGGTCGGCGGCGGCCGGCGCGATGCCGGCCAGGCAATTGACCTGCTCACAGCCGAGCGCCTGCGCGTAGGTGATCGCCTTGGCGACGCCTTGGCGGAATTCCGGCACGCGGTCCGGCAGCACGGCAATACCGCGTTCGCCCTTGCCCCAGTCGCCCGCCGGCAGGTTGAACAGCACCTGGGTCAGACCGTTCTTCTTCAACCGGGCGGCGACGACATCGGGCGCATGGTCATAGGGGCCGATATATTCGACGCCCTTGAAGCCGGCGCGGGCGGCGGCATCGAAACGATCGAGGAACTCATGCTCGCCAAAGAGCATCGACAGATTGGCTGAAAAACGCGGCATTCTTTTTCTCCTAATCCAACATCACGATCGCCGTCGGCGCATCCTCGTGGCTTTCGGCAAGCTCCTCGAATTCGGTGATCTTGTCGATCTCGGTGCCCATGGAGATGTTGGTGACGCGTTCGAGGATGAATTCAAGCACGACCGGAACCCGGTGCTCTTTCATCAGCCGCTGCGCCTCCTTGAAGGCTCCGGCGAACTCTTCCGGCTTGCGCACCCTGACCGCCTTGCAGCCCATCGCTTCGGCGACGGCAACATGGTCGACGCCATAGCCTGCCTCGGGATCGCCTGCCCGGTTGATGTTCTCGAAGGCAAGGTCGACCTCGAAGTCCATCGAAAACCCACGCTGCGCCTGCCGGATCAGGCCGAGATAGGCGTTGTTCACGACGACATGCAGATAGGGCAATTTGTGCTGTGCGCCGACCGCCAGTTCCTCGATCATGAACTGGAAATCATAGTCGCCCGACAGCGCCACGATGGTGCGGTCGGGATCGGCGGCGCGCACGCCAAGGGCTGCCGGCAAGGTCCAGCCAAGCGGGCCGGCCTGGCCGCAATTGATCCAGTTGCGCGGCTTGTAGACATGCAGGAACTGCGCGCCGGCGATCTGCGACAGGCCGATCGTGGTGACATAGGTGACGTCGCGGCCGAACGCCTTGTTCATCTCCTCATAGACACGCTGCGGCTTCAGCGGCACCTGGTCGAAATGCGTCTTGCGCTTCATCGTCTTCTTGCGGGCCTGGCATTCCTTCGCCCAGCCGGACCAGTCGCGCAGTCTGCCTGATGTCTTCCATTCAGTGGCGACGTCGAGCAGCATCTTCAGCGCCGCGCCCGCATCCGAAACGACACCGAGATCCGGCGCGAAGACACGGCCGATCTGCGTCGGCTCGATGTCGACATGGATGAACTTTTTGCCCTTGGTGTAGACATCGACGGAGCCGGTGTGGCGGTTGGCCCAGCGGTTGCCTATGCCGAAGACGAAGTCGGCTTCCAGCATCGTCGCATTGCCATAGCGGTGCGAGGTCTGCAGCCCGCACATGCCGGCCATCAGCCGGTGGTCGTCGGGGATAGCGCCCCAGCCCATCAAGGTCGGGATGACCGGCACGCCCGAAATCTCGGCGAATTCGATCAGCAGGTCCGACGCATCGGCGTTGATGATGCCGCCGCCGGCGACGATCAGCGGCTTTTCGGCCGCGTTGAGCATGGTCAACGCCTTTTCGGCCTGGGCGCGCGTCATCGCCGGCTTGAACGGCGTCAACGGCTCATAGGCATCGATGTCGAATTCGATTTCGGCCAGTTGCACATCGACAGGCAGGTCGATCAGCACCGGGCCCGGCCGCGACGAGCGCATCAGGTGAAACGCCTTCTGCAGCGCCATGGGGACGAGATAGGGCTCCATGACGGTGACCGCCCATTTGGCGACCGGCGCGGCAATGGCTGATATGTCGACGGCCTGGAAATCCTCCTTGTTCAGCCGCGCCCGCGGCGCCTGCCCGGTGATGCACAGGATCGGAATGGAATCCGCGGCAGCCGAATAGAGCCCTGTGATCATGTCGGTGCCGGCCGGACCCGAAGTGCCGATGCACAGGCCGATATTGCCTGCCTTGGCGCGGGTAAAACCTTCCGCCATGTGCGAGGCGCCCTCGACGTGACGGGCTAGCACGTGGCGGATCGTTCCCCTCGCCTTCAGCGCCGAATAGAACGGATTGATCGCCGCGCCCGGCACGCCGAAAGCGCAGGAAATGCCTTCCTTTTCAAGAACGAGAACCGCGGCATCGACAGCGCGCATCCTGGCCATTTTCCAGCCCTCCACGGGGTTTGTCATTGTTGGATTGGCCAAGGATGTCAGCACGCCGGGTATTTTTCAATTTTTTCAGAATATTTTTTCATTTCTAGAAAACGGCATTATCATTCTGATGTTATTTGGTTTTCTGTTTTCCAAGAACTCGGGTAGCGATCGTAGTGAAAAACTTTTTCATTGCGCATTTTGCGAAACGACCGAGAATGGCGGCATGGAACCGGCCGAAAAACGGCAGCGCGGCCGGCCGCGCGCTTTCAACT